>JBGTKE010000148.1:0-5278 GCA_041744775.1 Hyphomonas sp.
GATGTTGGCAAGGCTCACCGGCTGGCCGCCGCCGGCATTGTTCGTGATGGTCATCATCACGGCCGGGATCTGCCCGCCATTCTCCTTCAGCACACGCTCCAGCGCCGCAAGGTCCATGTTCCCCTTGAACGGATGATCCAGTGACGGCACGCGGCCTTCCGCAATCGGAATATCCAGAGCTTCGGCGCCCATCGCCTCGATATTGCCGCGCGTCGTGTCAAAGTGCGTGTTCGAGGGGATCAGGTCGCCCTTCTTGGCGATCAGCGAGAACAGCAAATGCTCCGCCGCCCGGCCCTGGTGGGCGGGAATGATGTGGGCAAAGTCCATCAGCTCCTTCACCGCCGCTTCGAACCGGTAGAAGCTCGGCGCGCCGGCATAGCTCTCGTCGCCGGTCATCACCGCGCCCCACTGCGCCGCGCTCATGGCCGAAGTGCCGCTATCGGTCAGAAGATCGATGATCACATCGTCCGAATGCAGCTTGAACAGGTTGTAACCCGCCGCGGCCAGCAGGCGCTCGCGCTCCTCGCGCGTGGTCATGCGGATCGGCTCGACCGATTTGATGCGGAACGGTTCTATGATGGTTTTCATGGGGTCACTCCCGGGCTGAATGTCGCTGCGGTTGCCTCTCCGGGTTGCCGGAAGACGGCCGCGCTCAGCGCCTGTTGCGATGGCTGGGCCTTATCACGGAGGCTTGCCCCCGCCAAGCGGCGCGCACCGGGTTAACAGCGCGTTCACCATCTTCGCCGAGGTTCGGAGCCACAGACTTGTATGCCGCCCGAAGGACCCGGCCATGACCCTGCTTGAACGCGTGATCCGCAATCACCGCTGCCGCTCGACGCATCATTACATCGCGTTTGACGCGCTGTCCCTGATCGGCGGCGAGGAGGGCGAGGCCTGGAAGTCGCTGTTCCTGGTCCACCACGAGCACCTGCTGAAGGGCGCCAAGGCGCCGGATGCCGCGTTCAAGGACTTCAGGAACCACGTGCTGCATGTCGCTGAAGGAGAATGGGGCGGCGCGCGCGGCAAGGCGCAGGAATGGTACGCGCGCGGCGTGGAATTGCTCGCGAAGCAGCGCTGGAGCGAGGCCGCTTATGCCTTCGGCGTGCTCAGCCACTATTACGCCGACCCGATCCAGCCCTTCCACACCGGCCAGACCGAAGCCGAAGGCGTGATCCACCGCGCTGTGGAATGGAGCATCGCCAAGTCACGCGGCGAGATTGATGCCCGTATCGAGGCTAGCGGCTATCCCGAGATCGAGGTGCCGGACGGCATTGGTTTCGTCTCGGACATGGTCCGCGCAGGGGCCGAGCGTAGCCACGAACACTACCAGACCTTCATCGACCATTACGACATTGACGCCGGTGTCGCCGATCCGCCCGCCGGCCTCGACGAGACGATGCGCGCCGCGATCGCCGATCTCGTCGGCTACGCCACCGCCGGTTTCGCCGCGATCCTGACGCGCGGCATCGAAGAGGCCGCCGTGGCACCGCCGAAGGTGAACCTGACGCTGCAGGGCTATATCGAGACGCTGGACATCCCCCTGCGCTGGGTCACGGCGAAGCTCGAAGACGCCGCCGACCGCCGCACGGTCGAGCGCATGTATGCCGAATTCCAGAAGACCGGGAAGGTGATCAAGACCCTCCCGGCCGACGACAAGGCGATTCGCGCGTTGCACGCCAAGCAGGTGCGCCGCATTCCGCTGAAGCAGCTTGACGCGGAAGAGATCGCGCCGATCGGCACACTCAACGAGAACCGCCTCGCCCCGGTAGCGGAACCAATCGAAGCCGATGAACCCGTCGTTGATGATGTGCCCCCGGCCGAACTGACCGAGATCGTCCGCCGCGATCCCGCCCGCACGCCGCTGCGCGGCCTGCTGGGTTCACGCAAACGCGTTGCTGCGCCGGAGCCGGAGATTGCAGAAGCTGAAGAAGAGATCGAAGCCATCTCGGGCGAGCTGATTCTCGATCAGCCGGTGGCGGCTCCAATCCGCCCCGAGCCACAAGAGACCACCGAGCAGGAACCAGACGACGAACCTCGCCGCATGGCCTCGATCACGCGCGATGATCCGGTCGTCGATGCGCCGTCGATTGGCCGCAAGACGGCCAAGCAACTTGCCCGCGCTGGCATTACGACCATCGGCGACCTGCTCGATTGCGACGCGGAAATGGTCGAACTTGAGCTGAATGTCCGCCACATTACCTCCGAAGCCATCCGCACCTGGCAGGACCAGACCCAGCTGATGATGGATGTTCCCGGCCTGCGCGTGCATGACGCCCAGCTGCTGGTCGGCGCAGGGATCACCACGCGGGAAGACCTCGCGAACGCTTCGGCCCGGACAATCTTCGAACTCGCGATGGAGTTCCTGGCCACGCCGGAGGGCGAGCGCGTGCTGCGCGATGACCAGGTGCTGCACGAGGACGAAGTTGAAGAGTGGATCGAAATGGCGCAGGACGCCGCCTAGGGTCTGGCGACGCCGGCTGCCGCATAGACGGCATCGATCAGCGCCATGTTGGCCACACCGTCCGCCCCGCCCGTCAACGGCGGGGCGTTTGTTTTCAGGACATCGATCATGTGCGCCAGCTGGTGATCATAGGTCGTCTCGCCGGGGACGGTGTAGCGCCGGATGGAAAGCCCCTTGCGGATCGTGATCGAGTGGCCCCGGTGAGGATGCAGCGGGTTGCGGGCGACCAGAATGCCTTCGGTGCCCTGGATCGCCAGCAGCGCCTTGAAGCGCTGGCCCGGCGCCATAGACGTGCGCACCTGCGCCGTGACGCCGTCTTCGAATTCCAGCTGCGCGGTGGTGACAAGGTCGGCGCCGTGTTCGCTCAGTTTGGATCTGGCCTGCGTCACACGCGGTTCTGAGCCCGCCACCGTCCGGGCCCAGTGCAGGGCGTAGCAGCCGAGGTCCATCAACGCGCCGCCGCCCAGCGCAGGATCGTGCCGCAGCTCGCCAGGCCGGTACTTGATGGCCACCGAGAACTCGGACTTGATCGCGCACAGCTTGCCGATGGCGCCGCTGCGCAGCTGCGCGAGGATGTCCCCGAACATCGGATGGAAGCGGTAGTGGAAGGCCTCGATCAGCGGCCGTCCGGTTCGTTCGGCGGCTTCGGTCATGGCTTGGGCTTCGGTTGCGTTCATCGCGAACGGTTTCTCGCACAGCACCGCCTTGCCGGCCTCCAGCGCGGCGATGGTGAGGTCTGCGTGGCGGTGCGGGGGCAGGGCGTTGTAGATCAGGTCGATGCCCGGATGGGCGATCAGGGCTTCGTAACTGCCTGTACTTTCGAGAATTTTGTGCTGCTCTGCGTAGGCGCGGGCGCGGTCACCGTCGCGGGCGGCGACACAGACCACTTCGCAGTCATCGCGCCTTCGCGCGGGCTCGATCAGGGCCTGAGGGGCTATCTTTGAGGCACCAAGTAGTCCCATCCGGATCATAAAGTTTCTCGATTTTTATCATCTGGTATCGCTTCATTACCGAGAGCGTAAACAAATCTCCTCGCTCTGTTTACCCCGGACTAACGCGGCTTAATCGCTTTCTTCATCCGGAATGAAAAAAAATTCACGCCGGTAAGATTCTGGAAACTACGGGAGACGAAGTTGGTCCCTGTCCCGAGGCCATTGATCCTAGGAGTGCCTTTGCCAATGATGATTGATCTGATAGCGCACATCGCTACATGCAATGGCCTCGCGGACACCGTTTCCAAGCGTGCGCTTGGCATCGTCCTGAACGGCGCCGAGCGCCAGGGCAGCCCGCTCGCAGCCGTGATGTTCAAGAAGGTTCCGGGCGCGCGCGTTCTCTCGGCGCGGACCGGTGACGAGATCGGCGCCCCGACGGGCGAGATCGCGCGCCTGATCGAACAGACCCCGGGCGGGCGCCGCCGCGTTGCCCTTTCGATGATTTCCGCACTCCAGGAAGCCGGCCTTGACCACAAGGCCATCGGCACGCTCCTGCCGTCCATCGGCAGCTGGATGCAATCCGTATACGGCATGAATGATTTTGGCCATCTGGGTGACCTGATCGGCCATGCGGGCGAGCCGTCCCGCAGAGGGGAGGTGCGCGCCGCATAACGCACTGGCCCTGCGAAGCGAAGCTGACGCCGCCTGAATCCAGACCCTTCGGGGTCACTCGCGTCGCCTCGAATATCCGGGCCGCCCTTCGGGGCGGCCCTTTTCTTTTGCCGCGCCGCCCGCTAGAGGCCGGGAACCTGAAGGAGACTGCCATGAGCGACACGCTGGTGACCCGCGCCGACGAGGCGATTGCCCTGCGCCTGATGCAGGCGATCCGCGCCGATGCCGAGACCGTGTGTGCGCCCGATACCGTGGATCTTGTCTCCGTAACTTTCGACGTGGCCGCAGCGACGACCGAAGCGTCCAGCTTGATTTACAAGCCACGCGTCGACCGCAAGACCCGGACGATCCTGTTCACCGGCGGCGCCGCCGAAGGCGCCGCGGGCATCGTCATGACGGCGACTGCCGTTTACCGGATCACGCCCAGGGCCTAAGCTTCTGGGACACAAAACCCCGGAGCTCCCCCATGCCGACAACCCTGATCACCGGTGCCAATCGCGGCATCGGCCTCGCCCTCGTCCGCGAATTCCAGTCGAAGGGCCATACCGTCATCGCCACTGCGCGCGACCTCGCCGCCGCAACTGCCCTGAAGGCGACCGGCGCGGAATTGCATGCGCTTGATGTTTCGGACGCCGCCTCGATCCAGGCGCTCAGCGCGGCCCTGAAAGGCAGGCCCATCGATTTCCTCATCAACAATGCCGGCCTCGGCGACCGGGCCGACATGCCCCGGCTTGACTATGACCGGTTCGAGGAACTGCTGCGCGTCAACACCATTGCCCCGATCCGCGTGCTCGACGCCCTGACCCCGAACCTCGCCGCGGGCAAGGACAAGGTCGCCGCCGCGCTCTCCAGTCAGCTTGGCTCGATCGAAAATACCGATATGGGCTTCGGCCTCGCCTACCGCGTCTCGAAGGCCGGGCTGAACATGGGTCTGCGCACCGCCGCGCATACACTGTCTGCCAAAGGCATCACGCTGCTGGCGCTGCATCCCGGCTGGGTGAAGACCGACATGGGCGGGGACGGCGCCCCGGTCGAGCCTGCCGACAGTGCGGCAGGTCTCTACAAGGTGATCACCGGCGCGGGCCCCGCAAAGGCGCTGCGCTTCTACGACTTCGAAGGCAAGACGCTGCCCTGGTAGCGCCTATTCGGCAGCGGGCAGGACTTCATCATTGTCAGCCCGGGGCGCGCGCTTCGGCGGCGGGGCGGACGGGTC
>JBGTKE010000149.1:0-5408 GCA_041744775.1 Hyphomonas sp.
GCCTTGTCGTCTGAACCCTTCACCGACGACCAGAAGGTCAGCTCCATCGTGTTGTCGCCGGCCTGGCCCGGGGCAGGGGGCGCGGCGACCGGCGGCGATGCAGCTGGCGCGGCGTGCTCGGCCGCCCGGCGGATATCGGCCACGAATTCCTTCCAGCGCGGATCGCTCCGGTCGCCATCCCATCCGATCAGGTCTGCCGACTGGGTCAGCTCGAACATGATCGGCCGTTCGGCATCCTCGATCATTGCCGGGATCAAGGCGGACGTGCGCTGGCCGAGCGTCGCTTCGGCGCGCACCCATTTCGATTTCACCGACACGGCGGACCAGAGCACGATCACGACATCGGAATCGCGCAGCATGCCTTCGGTCACTTCGTCATAGGTCTGGCCGGCGCGCAGCACCTTGTCCCACCAGACGGAAAAGCCCTCGGCGATCAGCGCCTCGGCCACCAACTGTGCCTTCGGGCGATCCGCCCGGCTGTAGGAAAGGAATATGTCCGCCATCCGTCTGTCCCCATTCCGCGGGCTCATGGCGGCTCGCGTATGGGGCGAACGTTGCACAGAATCCCTTCCTTGCCAAAGGGGACCGCAAGGCGACGTTTCAGGCCAGTTCCCCCGCAGGGGCTGACAGGTGCGGGAAATGCCCTAAGTTCAGCTGCAAAGAGACGTGGAGGAAACTGATGATCGACATTGAGGCGATGCCCTACCTGGCAGACATACCGCGCGTGCAGGCTGAGCGGCGCCCGAATGAAACCGCGCTCTGGTTCGAGGGCCAGGCGACGAGCTATGCAGATCTCGACAAGCGCTCCAACCAGGTCGCCAATGGCCTGCTCGCGCTCGGCATCCAGCCGGGCGACCGGATCGGCTATCTCGCGAAGAACACGGACGTCTATTACGAGATGCTCTACGGCGCCGCCAAGGCGCGCGCGGTGATGAACGGCGTCAACACACGCCTCGCCCCGCCGGAAGTGAAGTTCATCCTGTCGGACTCGCGCGCCAAGGTGCTGTTCGTCGGCAAGGATTTCTACGCTCTGATAGACCAGATCAAGGCCGAGCTGCCGGACCTGAAACGCATCATCACGCTGGACGGTGACCGGGAGGATTGGGACTTCTACCCCTCCTGGCGCGGCTCCAAGCCGGTCACGCCGCCCGGCCTGACGGCGCTCGGCGATGACGATGTGATCCAGCTCTACACGTCCGGCACCACGGGCCTGCCGAAAGGCGTGCAGCTGACCAATGACAATTACCGCGCCTTCTTCACCCAGGCCGGCATGCTCGAATGGTCGAGCTATGATGCCGGCGAAGCGGTGATGAACGCGATGCCGCAATTCCATGTGGCGGGCGTCAATGTCGGCGTGCTTGCGACACTGCAAGGCGCCAAGACCGTGATCCTGCGCGACATCGATCCGCAGCTGATCCTGAAACTGATCCCGGAGCACAGGATCGCCCACGCCTTCTGGGTGCCGGCCGTGATCCTGATGCTGACGCAGCAGAAGAATATCCGCGAGGTGGATTTCTCGGCCCTGAAGCAGGTCTTCTACGGCGCCTCGCCGATCTCCGAGGCGCTGCTGCGCACCGCGGTGGAGATCATGGACGCGCGTTTCACGCAGCTCTACGGGCTGACGGAGACGGTTGGCGCAGGCACCTTCCTGCCGCCGGAAGCGCATGATCCGGCCTGGGGCAAACTGCGCTCCTGCGGGGTGCCCTGGCCGGGCGCCGTGGTGCGCGTGGTGGACGGAGAGGGCAGACCCGTGCCGACCGGCGAGGTCGGCGAGATCGTCATCAGGTCCGGCTTCGTGATGAAGGGCTACTGGAACCGCGAGGACGCAACCCGGGAAGCCGTGCGGGGCGGCTTCTTCCACACCGGCGATGCGGGCTATTTCGACGAGGACGGCTTCCTCTACATCCATGACCGCGTGAAGGACATGATCGTCTCCGGCGGCGAGAACGTCTATCCGGCCGAGGTCGAGAACGCGATCTTCGGCGCGCCGGGCGTTGCCGATGTTGCCGTGATCGGCGTGCCGGACGAGAAATGGGGCGAGGCGGTGAAGGCCATTGTCGTGAAGAAGCCGGGCGAAGATCCGTCGGCGGACAGCATCATCGCCTGGGCGAAGGAGCGCATCGCCGCCTACAAGGCGCCGAAGTCGGTCGACTTCATCGACGCCCTGCCGCGCAATCCCTCCGGCAAGATTCTCCGCAAGGACCTGCGCGAGCCTTACTGGAAAGGCATGACGCGCCGGGTGGGATAAAGCGCGCGATCAGTGCGCGAGTTTCATCCAGTCGCGGGCGGCCTGCAGGGCGAGCTTCACTTCGTCCGCGGTCAGCATTTCGGCCATGTCCTGGCGCTGCGCCTTGGCATCCTCATGCCCGCGCACAGCGGCGAGGTTGAACCATTTGTGGGCCTCGACGAGGTTGATCTCGGTGCCGGTGCCGGTCGCATAGGCGAGGCCGGCGCGGTAGAGGTCGTCGGGCTGGGAATGTGCGCCGAGCAGGGCTCCGGGCGCGACGGGAACATCTGAGTAAGCCATCTGGTTTGTCCTTGTACACCTGCCGCGGGCTGGCTGGGATTTCCCCATGTCCGGGCTGCGGCCCAATCACCATGCCGGACCATCCGGCAACGGATGAAACGTGACGCGAAGGGGTTGGGACATGGTTAATTTCATACCCGGCCAAAGCCGGGTTGGTGAATCGCTCAGGGGCATCCGTTAGGATTCGCGCCGTGGGCGGAGCTTATCCGTCCATGCCGGGATAGCGCGCATAGGCGGGCAGGGCATGGAGATGGGCCGCCCAGGAGGGCTGCTCGGCGGTCTGCACCTGCGCGCCAGGCGGATAGGCGGACGGATCGTCCAGCGTGATCGACTGCACATCGACGAGCCCCGGCAGGAAGGTCTCATTCACGTAGAAGAGGCCCGTGCCGCACTGGCTGCAGAAGTGGCGGAAGCTGTCGCCGGAGGAGTTGAAGGCTGCGGGCGTACCCTTCGTGACCTTCAG
This sequence comes from Hyphomonas sp., assembly GCA_041744775.1. Classification (GTDB taxonomy): domain Bacteria; phylum Pseudomonadota; class Alphaproteobacteria; order Caulobacterales; family Hyphomonadaceae; genus Hyphomonas. The sequence continues at coordinate 2,991 of JBGTKE010000149.1, forward strand.
GTTGCCGGCCGGAATCACGGCCCAGGCGACCATCGGCGCCCCCGCGCCCAGCTGGCAGTCCCGGCAATGGCAGATCGACACCCGGTCCGGCGCCGCGCGCAGTTCATACCGGACCGCGCCGCACTGGCAGCCGCCTGTGATGGACATGGGCTCCCTCCCTAAGTGTTCATGGTTTGTTCAGAATGCCACTGCCCGCAGCGAGAGTCAAAATGAAAATCCCCGCAGGTCTATCGACCCACGGGGATTTCCTCAATTTACTTTCGCTTAGCCCGAGATCAGGCGGCGATCTTCTTCTTGGCCAGCGACTTGGCGAGTTTTTCCATCGCCTTGCCCTTGTCGATATTCTCGACGGCGGCCAGTTCGCGGGCCATCCGGTCCAGCGCGCTTTCATAGAGCTGGCGCTCCGAGTAGGACTGTTCCGGCTGGTCATCGCCGCGGTGCAGGTCGCGCACGACCTCCGCGATCGAGATCAGGTCGCCCGAATTGATCTTGGCTTCGTATTCCTGGGCCCGGCGCGACCACATGGTGCGCTTGATGCGGGCCTTGCCGCCAAGGGTCTTCAGCGCGTCATCGACGAGCTTCGAGCCGGCCAGGGCCCGCATGCCCGAGGCTTCGGCGCGGTTCGTCGGTACGCGCAGGATCATCTTGTCCTGGTCAAAGGCAACGACATAGACTTCCAGCGCCATGCCCGCGACGGTCTGTTTCTCGACAGACGTGATCCTGCCGACGCCGTGAGCCGGGTAGACAACGCTTTGCCCGACCTCGAACGCCAATGTCCGAGTCTCTGCTTTTTTAGCCATTCTGAATTGACCCTTTTTCTACACACACGTAAGCGACGTCTCCCCGGCCCAGTTCCCTTGATGAGGTACTGAGTAAGGAATTCCCGCTTCTCTATGATTATTGATCAGGACTTATACCTAGCACGAATTTGGCGCATTTACAACAGGTCCGCGCAGGGCCCCCCGAAAAGTAAACGTATAGGAATCAAGCGCCTCGTTAACATTTGGGGCACCTTGGAGGGTGCAATAGCTACAGGGCGAATCGCCGCGCCGGCCTGTGTCAGTCGCCGGAGCCGGGGTTTGGGCTGAAGTATTTTTCCAGTTTTCCCGTTTCCTGCGCAAACTTCTCGCGGTCCTCCGGCGGGGCCTTCAGCCGGGTGATGTTGGGCCAGATTTTCGCGTATTCGGTGTTCAGCTTCAGCCATTTGCTGTCCGGATCGTCCTCGGTATCGGGCTTGATCGCCTCGACCGGGCATTCCGGCTCGCAGACCCCACAATCGATGCACTCGTCCGGGTGGATGACGAGCATGTTCTCGCCTTCATAGAAGCAGTCGACCGGGCAGACCTCCACGCAATCCATGTATTTGCAACGGATGCAGGCATCGACGACGATGTAGGTCATGGGCGGGAAAGTCTCGCTGGGAGGGGATCGGATCAGGCCAGCCAATTGGCGGCGAGGCCTCGCCCTGTCAATGTCACAGGCTCAATCGCGACTGCAGTTTCGCTCAAGCGCCGCCGGAAATGCGCGCTTCGGCCCGCCGGCGGGCCTGCGCCCGGCTCACATCGTCGACATGCAGCAGCCCGGCGACCTGCCGGACATAGGCTTCCTCGACATCGGACCGTTCGCCATCCGCCAGGATGACCCTGTAGATCGCCTCCACCACCGTAATCCGGTCCGCGAGCGCCAGTTTCATCGCGTGCTTGGTGAACTGGTGGCTGCCGACCGCTCCTTCGGCGAGGGTCTCGGCCTCGGCCAGCACCGCGTCCGCCTTGTCCGCATCGAAATTGAACGACTCCAGCAGGATCTCGGCGATCATGTCACTTTCGATGTTCACATACACGCCGTCGATCAGCGCCGCCTCGACCAGCAGCGCGCCGACCGCCACTTCCGCCGGCATCGGCAACTCGGCCGGCGTTTTCGGAGTGAACAGCTTCTTCAGGGACTTCATCATGGCTTGGGCTCCAGCGGCCGGTAGAGCGTCCGCGCCTCTTCTGCCGGCCCTCGCCGTGTCCCGAGGCCCAGCACTTCGACGCTGAGGATATCTGCGCCTTTCCCGAATGTCACGATATCGCCCACGGCGAGGCTCGCGCCTGGCTTGTCGGTGCGCCGGGTGAGGCCCCCTTGCGACAGCCTGAGGCCGGACTTGCGGACATAGGCAGTGGACAGGGCCCGGGTTCGGAAAAACCGGGCCCGCCAGAGCCACACATCCGCCCGCACCGACGTTTCAACGCCGATCTCTGGAGTCATCTGAACGGGCGATACCGGAACGCTCCGGGCGCGCGGATGGTTTCAGTCTTGGGCTGGCGCTGCTTTGGCGGGCGGGCAGGCTTGACCGGTTTGGGCGGCGGCAGCAGGGCGGCGAGCGCCGCGAACGGACTGTCGGGATCCATCGGCCTGGCGCGCCGCTCAGGCTGCACC
>JBGTKE010000150.1:0-12765 GCA_041744775.1 Hyphomonas sp.
GCCGCCCCCACCGCCTCCGCCGGTGGAAACGACTGAGACCGTTGCGCAGCAGTGCTCGGCCCTCAACCAGGAGTTCGTCGTTTACTTCGAGTGGGATCGCTCGGATCTGACGAGCCAGGCTTCGGCGGTTATCGACCAGGCTGTTGCGAACATCGCAGCAGGCACGGGTTGCGCACCGGGTTCGGTCACGATCGTCGGCCACACCGACACGTCGGGCGGAACAGCCTACAACGACGCTCTCTCGGTTCGCCGGGCTGACGTGGTTGCAGCCGCTCTGTCCCAGCGCGGCATCGGCGCGTCGATCATCGACAAAGCCGGTAGAGGCGAAACGGCTCTGGCCAAAGCGACCGCCGATGGCGTCCGTGAGCCTCTGAACCGTCGTTCGGAAGTGTCGATCATCGTTCAGTAACCACTGGACATTGACAAATCAGACGGCCCGGCAATTTGCCGGGCCGTTTTTGTTTAGGTCGGCCCCCCGAGGCTTGCCGCCCCCTTCCAGCTGTGAAACCAAGGGCGCATGACAGACCTTTCAAAGCTTTCTCCGGACGACGAATCGGCGCGGGAGCGTCTTTACGCCGCCGCGGCAACCATGCTGGAGCGCACCCGAAGTTGGTCGGCGCACAATACCGGCAGCCTGAACACCGAAGGGCTGCGCCGTTTCGCTCCCAAGCTTGTCGATGAGTTTTCGGCGCTCGAAGCCGACATTGAGCTCGTGGAAGGGCCCGGATTTGAATCCGTGAGCGCCGACGGGAAAGTCGTCGAGACGCATTCCGGTCCGATCGTCCAAATGACTGCGCGACCGGACGCGCCGATCCAGGTCGTGATGTCTGGGCATTACGATACGGTCTTTGCGCCGGGCACTTTCGAAACGGTCACCGACTTGCCCGACGGACGCGTCAATGGCCCCGGTATGGCGGACATGAAGGGCGGCATCTGCGTGATGCTGGAAGCCCTGAAGGCGTTCGAAGCGGGGCGCCTGAAAGACAAGTTGGGTTATCGGATCGTCCTGACCCCGGATGAAGAGATCGGCAATTTCTCCAGCGGAGAAGCATTGCGCCGGGCCGCCTCGTCCGGGGCGGTGATCGGCATGACCTACGAACCCGCGATGGAAACCGGCGCCATGGCCGGTGGCCGCAAGGGATCAGCGGTGTTTGACATTGTCCTGCATGGCCGGGCAGCGCATGCGGGCCGGGCCAAGGAAGAGGGCCGCAGCGCCATTGAAGCCGCAGCCGAACTGGTCGTCGCACTGGAAGGGCTCAATAACCAGTTCGGCGGCGTGACCTTCAACGTTGGCTCGATCGATGGGGGGTCGCCAGTGAATATCGTGCCCGATCTCGCCATCGTCCGTTTCGGCGCCCGAGCGCCTGACCAGCAGGCCGCGGAATGGGCCACGCAGCAAGTCCAGCGCCTGTTCGAAAAAGCGTCGGCACGCGAGGGAATCCATGGCCACCTGCATGGCGGATTCTATCGCCCGCCCAAACCGCGCAATTCTGCCCAGCAGGCCTTGTTCGACGCTGTGCACGCGACCGGCCGCGCAATCGGACTTGATATCGAGTTCGTGGACACCGGCGGCGTGTGTGAAGGCAACAACATCTTTGCCGCCGGCGTGCCGAACGTCGACACGCTCGGGGTTCGCGGCGGACGCATCCATTCGAACGATGAGTTCGTCATTACAGAGAGTTTTCCGGAACGCGCGCTTCTTTCCGCGCTGATCCTGAACCGGCTCGCGGACGGCCGGTTGGACGGCCGGCGCATCAAGGACCTGATGGGACGCTAGGCATGGCGACAACCTATGTGATGCGCCCGTCGCGGATGGCTGATATCGAGGCGCTGACACAACTCGCCCAGTTGTCGGGCCCCGGCTTCACCAGCCTGCCGGTCGATGAGCCGATTCTGCGCGAGCGACTCGAAAAGTCGGACCGCGCGTTCAATGGCCGTCAGAGAAACCTGCAATACGGCAAGTACCTGATGATGATGGAACACGCCGAGACCGGAGAGGTGGTCGGGTGCTCCGCCGTCAAGGCCGGCACCGGCATCGACCAGCCCTTCTTCAACTACCGTATCATCACGCTGGCCCAGGCCAGCCATGCCGCCGGCAACCTGCGCTTCGACATGGACGCGCTCGTCCTCACCAACGAATATGTGGGGTATACCGAGGTTGGCACGCTTTTCATCAAGCCCGATCATCGCGGCGGCGGTGCCGGCCGGCTCGCTGCCCAGTCGCGGTATCTCCTGATGGCGGCTGCGCCGGAGCGGTTTAGCAACAAGGTGCTCGCCGAGCTTCGCGGCGTTGTGGACGATGAGGGTGTCTCGCCTTTCTGGGAATGCCTCGGGCGGCATTTCTTCAGCATGGATTTCGCTGATGCCGACAAGCTCTCCGCGACGACCGACAACCAGTTCATCATGGATCTGATGCCGCGCTATCCGATCTACGTGGACCTCCTTCCGCCAGAAGCGCGCGAAGTTATTGGGCGCTGTCATGCGGACGGTGTCGGGGCTTACAAGCTGCTCCAGTGGGAAGGTTTTGAGTTTGACCGGACTGTCGACATATTCGATGGCGGTCCATTGGTCGCGGCGCAGCGCCGGCATATCCGCACCATCCAGGAAAGCCGGGTGGTCACAGTCGAAGAGGGCGATCCGTCCACGGATCCCGCCGCGCGGCAGGGGCTGCTTTCCAGCAATGGCCTGCCGGACTTCCGTGTCACGCTCGGCAAGTTTGCATCGCGCGGTGAAACCGGGCTCGTCGCCTCGCCAGATGTGCTTGACGCTTTGAAACTCAAACCTGGGTCCCCGGCGCGAGTCTGGCTACGGAGCAAATGATGGCAGACGGCGTTTACATCGACGGGATATGGCGCAGCGGCGGCGGCGCCCAGTTTGAAAAAAGCTGCCCGGGCACAGGTGAAGTGGTCTGGCAGGGAACGGCAGCGGACGGCCGGGACGTCGCGCACGCCGTCGCATCGGCCCGCAAAGCCCTGCATGGTTGGTCCCGCCGCCCACAAGAGGAGCGCACGGCCATCCTCGAACGCTATGCAGAAGAGATCGGCAAACGGTCCGAAGCCATCGCCGAAGTGATCAGCCGCGAAATGGGCAAGGCCCTCTGGGATTCGCGCGGTGAAGCGGCGACGATGAAAGCGAAGATTGCCGTCTCCATCGCCGCGCAGAAAGAACGTGCGGGCGAAAAGACCGAAGCGGCCGCGTTCGGGTCTGCGCGCCTGACGCATCGGCCTCACGGGGTAATGGCCGTGTTCGGGCCCTTCAATTTTCCGGGCCATCTTCCGAATGGCCACATCGTGCCGGCGCTGCTGGCCGGCAATACATGCGTCTTCAAACCGTCCGAACTTGCGCCGGGCGTGGCCGCAATCATGGCGGCGTGTTTCGGCGCGGCGGGCCTGCCGCCGGGTTGCCTCAACATCGTCCAGGGCGGACGCGATACCGGTGCGGCGCTGATCGGCGAAGACATCAACGGCCTGCTGTTCACCGGTTCGGCCACGACCGGTGTTTACTTCCACAAGCACTTTGCCGGCCGCCCGGATGTGATCCTCGCGCTCGAGATGGGCGGCAACAATCCCCTGATCATCTGGGATCCGTCGGATGTCGATGCTGCAGCAGACATCGCGGCCCAGTCGGCCTACCTCACGACGGGTCAACGCTGTTCCTGCGCCCGGCGGGTCATCCTGCCGGAAGGTACCTTCGGAGACGCGGTTATCGACGCGATCGTGGCGCGCGCGAAGGCCATCCGCACAGGCGTCTGGAACGAGCCGGATATCTTCATGGGACCCCTGGTGTCCGAAACTGCGCGCGACCAGGCGATTGCCTTTCAGGACATGCTCGTCTCGCATGGCGCGAAGCCTCTGCTGGCGCTCAGGGGAACGGAACGCGGCGGCGGATTTGTCACGCCGGGGGTTATCGATGTGACCGGCGCATCCGGGTTTCCGGATGAGGAACTGTTCGGCCCGCTGATGCAGGTCGTCCGGGTAAAGACGTTTAACGACGCCATCGCACGCGCCAATGCGACGAAGTATGGACTTTCCGGCGGCCTCGTCTGCGACGATGATGCGCTCTGGGATCTAGCCTATAACGAGATGCGCGCAGGCATCCTGAACCGAAACCGTCCGACGGCAGGCGCCAGCGGGTCGATGCCGTTCGGCGGCCCGGGCCTGTCGGGAAACTTCCGTCCGGGGGCATACTATGCCGCCGATTACTGCGCCTGGCCGCAAGCGAGCCAGCTCGCTCCCAAAGCGGCGCGGATGTCCGCGCCGGGTTTTCCAGCCTGAGAGGCACACATGGATAACACGGCCCAAATTGGTTACTGGAACGGCGCCGCCGGGCAAAAGTGGGTGCGCGATGCCGACCGTCTGGATCAGATGCTTCATCCGTTCGCGGACGCTATCCTCGCCGCGGCGAGGCCTGTGGCGGGCGAAACGGTGACCGATATCGGATGCGGCGCCGGCGCCCTGACGATTGCCGTTGCCGCCACCGGCGCCATTCCGACCGGTGTCGACGTCTCCGAACCCCTGATCGCGGTCGCTCGACGCCGCGCCGCCGTCAGCGCACCGGGCACCCGGTTTGTGCTCGCCGATGCGTCCGAGTGGAAACCAGACCTGCCGGCGCACCTCGTGGTGTCCCGCTTCGGCGTCATGTTCTTTGCTGATCCCGTGAAAGCGTTCGCAAATATCCACAAAGGCGTTGAACCCGGTGGGCGCATGGTGTTCGCCTGCTGGCGACCGCTTGCGGAGAACGACTGGGCGATGGCGCCTGTCGTCGCAGCTTTGCCATTCCTGAAAGAGCCTTTGGCGCCACCACCTCCGGGCGCTCCGGGTCCCTTCGCGTTCGGGCAAAGCGACCATGTTCAGCGCATTCTCGCGGCGAGCGGCTGGACAGGGATTCAAGTGACGCCCTGGGATGGATTGATCGAGTTGCCAGGCGCATCCACTGCCGAGACCGCCGATTTCATGCTGGAGATCGGGCCGCTGTCGCGCGTTATCGCCGAACAGGGGCTCGATCCGCAGAAGATCAGGGAGGCGCTGGTCGCCCGGGTCAAGGATATCGCGGACGCCGACGGGAGAACCCGGCTGAGGGCGGCTGCCTGGATCGTTGAGGCGACCGCATGACCTTCGCGGTTGAAGTGAACTTTGACGGTCTTATCGGCCCGAGCCATAATTATGGCGGCCTGTCGGACGGCAACCTCGCCAGCGCGCGCAATGCCGGAGATGTCTCCAATCCCCGTGAGGCCGCGGTGCAGGGCCTTGAGAAAATGCGAACGCTGGTGCGCGCCGGCCTCGTGCAAGGCGTACTGCCGCCACTCGCGCGGCCGAACTTCGACCTGCTCGCTGCGGCAGGATTCACCGGTTCTGATGCCCAGATGATCGAGGCGGCCGCGCGGGTTTCGCCGCGCCTTCTGAAGGCGGCCTATTCCGCCAGCAGCATGTGGACGGCGAATGCCGCCACCGTATCTCCGTCGGCCGATACAGCCGACGGCCGGCTGCATCTCACCGCCGCAAACCTCTCGACGATGCTTCATCGCAGCCTCGAACATCCGGACACCACGGCGACGCTGATTTCGATCTTTACGGGCGAGGAACGCTTCGCCATTCACGGCGCCTTGCCGGCGCATTCGGACTTTGCCGACGAAGGCGCGGCCAACCATGTCCGTCTGTGTGCAGAGCATGGCGCGCCGGGTGTCGAGCTGTTCGTCTATGGCCGGGATATCGGCGAATCCCCCGCCGGCTTCCCGGCCCGCCAGGCGCGGCTAGCGTCCGAGTCGATCGCGCGGTCGCATGAGTTAGATCCGGCCCGTGTGGTCTTCGCGCGCCAGTCTCGCCGCGCCATCGAGGCGGGGGCGTTCCACAATGACGTGGTCTGTGTGGGCGCGCTCGACACACTGTTCTTCCACGAGTTCGCGTTTGAAGACACGGCGGCAACGCTCGAAGCCCTGCGCCGCGCTGCCGATGGCCGGTTCGACCTTAAGCCCGTGATGGTGCCGGACGCTGAAGTTCCATTGGCAGATGCGATCTCGTCTTACCTGTTCAACTCACAGCTGTTGCAGTTTCCGGATGAAGACCGGCTGGTCCTGATCGCCCCCGGAGAGACTCAGGACACGGCGTCCACGCGTGCCTTCTGCGAACGGCTTGTGCGTTCCAATGGACCGATCGGACGTGTGGAATATGTCGATGTGCGTCAGTCTATGCGGAATGGCGGTGGTCCGGCGTGCTTGCGTCTGCGCGTGGTGATGACAGAGGATGAGCTGGCCACCTGTCACCAGGGTGTGATCCTCGACGACGCGTTGATCGACGACCTGCAGGCCTGCGTGCGCTCCACTTATCGCGACCGGCTTGCGCCTGCCGATCTGGCCGACCCCGTCTTTGCCGATGAATGCCGGATTGCACGCGAAGCGCTCCTCGACATTCTCGAACTCGAGGCGCTCGCATGATAAGGCTCTATGACTACTGGCGTTCGTCGGCCGCCTACCGGGTTCGCATCGCGCTCAACCTGAAAGGCGCGGCCTTCGAGTCCGTTCCGGTCAACATCCTGCCGGGCGCGGATGAACAGCTCACGGATCAATATCGCGGTATCAATCCGCAGAAGAGGGTCCCCGCGATCGAGGTCGATGGGCGCATTGGCGTTCAGTCCCTTGCGATCATCGAATGGATAGACGAGACGCTGCCCGGACCCGCGCTGCTTCCGAGAGATCCCTGGCAGCGACTTCAGGCGCGCGCCTTCGCGGATGTCATCGCCTGCGATATCCATCCGCTCAACAATCTCAGCCCACTTGCCGTCCTGCGCGCGGACTTCGGCGCCGATGAAGCAGCCATCAGGCATTGGTACCAGGACTGGATACTGCGCGGCTTTGCGGCGCTCGAATCCATGGCTTCGGACTTTGGGCCTCACCCGTTCCTGTTTGGCGATGCGCCGGGCCTTGCCGAAATCGTTCTGGTGCCGCAGGTCGCCAACGCGCGGCGGTTCGAAACCGACCTGTCAGGATTCCCTCGTCTTGTAGCGCTGGATGAAGCCTGCTGGGCGCTTGAGCCGTTCCGCCTCGCTGCGCCGGAAAACCAGCCCAAGACCTGAAACTACTCGGTCTCGCCCGGGCGCCGGATCTCGATGATCTCGATCTCTTCGAAATCGCCCAGCGGCTCGGCAAGTTTGGACGTGTGGTCGTTGAGCCAGGCCACGAGACCGTTGGTCAGCCGCTCGCCGCCCGTCATCTCGTACCGGTTGCCCGCGCGGCGCAGTTCGACCGTTTCGACACATCCGTCCTCCGACTTGAAACGGCGCGAGCATACCGAGTCGGCCGCCACGCCCTCCGCGAAGCCGCTGCCCGCATCGTCCTCGCTGAAACGCAGGACGCCGCCGAAACGGTTGCGAAGCAAGGGATCGGTCTCGAAAAGGGGCAGCATCGTTGCGGGCAGGGGGCGATCGGTCGCGATGAAGAAGGCGCGCCCCCGATTGTCCTCACCAAGATACTGGCCGAGCGCTGCGGCCATATCGGCCTCAAGGTTCGCGGCGCGCAGATATGGCGCATAGACGGGGCCGGCTTTTTCGAAGGCCGCGGCAAAGTCCGTCAGTTCCCCGGAAGCCTTTCCGCGCCTCTTTTCGAGGGCGACCTTGTCACTGATTTCCAGGGCAGCCCCGGCCGAAAGCAAGATCACATCAACTTCCCAGCCGGTTTCCCAGACGGCCGGCGGCGGGAGGTCCGGCCGGACCGCCCAGCTGTCCGCCGCTACATAGTTGAACGTTGGAACCGCCGGCCCAGTGGCAACTGGCGCCTCCCGCATCGACCAGAAGACTGCGCCGGTCGCGATTGCCAAAAGAATGGCGATCAGGGCGAGGATAATTTTTCTATTCATCACAATTACTTCCCGGGCTCAGCGGGCTGCGGACCTGAGTCCTGAATAGCCCGGTTGATCGACAGACAATTGGGCAATTGTGGTTGATTTGAGATGTCGCAGAAGCCCTTCTGTGGAAAGGTTCATCTTTCCCGACCGGATCGCTTCACACAGCAGCGCATTCAGCTGGTTCGCGCTCTCGCCCGTCGTGCCGAGGAGCGCTTCGAGGCGCGCCTTTTCCTCGGCTTCGGCGCCGGGGCGAATCTCGAGTTCGCGCAGGACTGTGGCGAGGGCATTCGAGGCCACGCGCGCATGGAAGGCGGCGTGCCCGGTGAGCTGGGGCGCGGCGGTCTTGTCAATGAAGGCTTTCACCGCTTCGATCAGTTCCTTGGCGGAGGGGGCGTCATGCATTTCGGCCAAGTCCTTCGAAGAGGTTGATGAGGTCGATCTCGTTTTCCGAAACCCGCCGGCCGATCGCGGCGCGTTCGACGCTCGGGTCTGCGCCGGTCTTGTAGGCGGAATACATGATCATGCACATCACGCCCCATTTCAGGCTGCCGAGAATTTCCCACCAATCGATCTCGGCAGGCGTGAACCGCGCGCCGCCAGCCACAGCATAGGCCTCGAGCAGTTCCGGCAGATCACCGAACCCGCCGACGCGTTTCTCGCTATGTCCGAAGCGCCAGGAGTTGACGCAAAGCCAGGCGATGTCCTCGCGTGGATCACCGATGTGAGCGAGTTCCCAGTCGAGCACGGCAGCGAGGCCGTTCTCGTCGACGATCAGGTTCCCCAGCCGGAAATCACCATGCACGAGCACAGGCGATGCGGGCGCCGGCGCATTGGCCTTCAACCAGGCAAAGGCCAGTTCGAGCACGGGGCGCGGCAGATCAAAGCCGCGATAGATCGCCTCATACTTCGTGATCTGGTCTTCGCCCAGACTGCGCGGCAAGGCGGTCAAACCGGCGGTCGGAATGGCATGGATTCCCGCAAGCGCTTGGCCGCAGTCGCGCGTCAACCGCGCGCGGGCAACCTGGAATTCGTCGTCGCGCAAGATCTTGCGGCCGAGCGTCTCGCCCGCGACCCGCCGCATGACAAAAGCTTCACCCAGTGCGCTGCCGGGAGGGGATACGTGCAGGACCTCCGGCACCCGGACACCCGCTTTCGAGGTGGCACCCAACAACAGAGCTTCGGTTGCCAGCGACACGGCTTCGGAACTGCGCGCGGCGGCCACGCCGCCCGGCGCGCGACGCAGGATCAAGGCGTGGGTTGCCTGCGCTGCGACGACACCGAACGCCCACGTCTCCTGACTGGCGCCGCCCGACAGGCGTTTCAGCGCGTCAACGTGTGCGGCGGCGCCGAAATGCGTGTGGGCCCACTCAGTCAGGGGCTTTTCGATCTCGATTCCGGTTCCCATCTCCGCCACAATTGCGCGGAAGAAGGGAGTCGCCAAGCGGTAACGCTGAGGAAGGCGGTGACCCATGGAGATAGAAGCATGAGCCAGAATATCCAGCCTGACGACCCGCTGGGCATTATTGTCCCCCCAGTGAAGCAGGGTGTATTCAGCTGGCTGCGGGAGCGGTTTGTGGCGGGCATGCTGATCGCGCTGCCGATCGTCGCGACCTTCATCATCCTCGAATTCCTGATCAACCTGATCGACAGCCTGGTCGTTCCGTTGATTCCGGCTGCGCTGCGGCCCGAAACTTATCTGGATTACGCTGTTCCGGGGTTCGGCCTGATCATCCTGATCCTGTTCCTGACCCTGCTCGGGTCGATAGCAACCAACTTTCTGGGGAATTACTTCGTCGGCTTGACGGACCGGGTCCTGACCCGTGTGCCTGTCGTACGGTCGGTGTATTCCGTGTTCAAACAGATCCGGGATGTTTTCCAGAGCAACACCGGAGGTCAGTATAAGGAAGTCGTGATGGTCCAGTATCCCAGGGCAGGGAGCTGGGTGATCGGCTTTGTTTCCGGCGTCGCAAAAGGCGAAATGCGGCACAAGCTGGGGGCGGACTTCATTGGCGTTTTTGTCCCGACAACGCCCAATCCGACATCCGGATTCCTGCTCTACGTGCAGACGTCCGAAGTCGTGAAGATGGACATGACCGTCGAGGAGGGCGCCAAGGTGATTTTCTCTGGCGGTCTTGTAGTCCCGGATTTTCCGCGTCCGATCGAAGCGGCCTCGACCACCGCAAAGTAGCGCGTCACGAACTGCTTTCAGCGTCTGCGTTGACGCGCGGCGTCAGCAATTCCCGCGCGAGACGCAGCGCTTGGGCACGCCCGCCCGCAAGTTTCGGATCTGCCGCCGTCACCGCTTCGGCATCCCTGGCAGCGATTTCCAGGAAATCGGCGTGACGCGACAGTTCGAGTATCCGGTATTCCGTCGCTCCGGCCTGACGCACACCGAGGACATCGCCCGCGCCGCGCAAGCGGAAATCAGCCTCGGCAATCGCGAAGCCGTCCTCCGTTCGCCGCAACGTATCAAGTCGCTCGTGCGCAGCCTCGCCGAGCGGCGGGCGGTAGAGCAGGATGCAATAGGACGTACGTTCGCCCCGCCCGACCCGGCCGCGCAGCTGGTGCAGCTGGGCAAGGCCGAAACCCTCGGCGCGTTCGATCACCATGATCGTGGCTTCCGGCACATCGACGCCGACTTCGATGACGGTTGTTGCGACGAGGACCCGTGTTTTGCCGGACCGGAAGTCGTCAAGCGCTGCGTCTTTCTCCGAAGGCTTGAGCCGTCCGTGCACAAGGCCGACCCGGACGCGCAGTTCGTCCTGCAACGCGGCATGGCGGGCCACGGCGGATGAGTCGTCCTCATCGACATCGACGCGGGGGCAGACCCAGAAAGCCCGCTCACCGCGCTTGAGCGCGCGGCCAACCGCTTCGATGACTTCGTCGATACGCGTGTCGGGGATGGCCCGCGTCTCGACCGGTTTGCGGCCCGGTGGCTTCTCGTCCAGGATCGACACATCGAGGTCGCCGTGAACTGCCTGCGCGAGTGTGCGCGGGATTGGCGTCGCACTCATCACCAGCATGTGTGGGCTGTCGGACTTGCCGACGAGGCGCATCCGGTCCGTGACGCCGAACCGGTGCTGCTCGTCCACGATGATCAAGCCAAGTTTACGGAAGGAAACGGCTTCCTGAAACAGCGCATGCGTGCCTGCCACGATCTGGACCGTGCCATCTCCGAGAGCCATCAGCGTGCCCTCGCGCGCGCTGCCCCGGTCCCGTCCGGACAGCACCGCGACCGTGTAGCCCAGCGGCGAGAGCAGCGTATCCAACGTATCGAACTGTTGCCGGGCCAGCACCTCTGTCGGTGCCATGAACGCGGACTGGAAGCCGTTGGCGGCGGCTTCCACGGCAGCCATCGCCGCAACCAGCGTCTTGCCGGAGCCGACATCGCCCTGCAGCAGGCGCCGCATCGGCGAGCCGCTCGCGAGGTCGCGCCGGATTTCCTCCGTCGCCCGCAGCTGCGCGCCGGTGGGCGTATACGGCAGCGCCTTGATGAACCTGGATTCTGCCTTCGGGTCAGACTTGATGATCGGTGCGCGCCGCGCCTTTCGGGCGGCTCGTGCCAGCGAGAAGGCCGAGGCGCGGGCAATCGCCTCGTCATAGGCGAGGCGATCCCGGGCGCGCGCGAACTCGTCTTCATCGTAGCGCGTTGGAGCATGAAGAATTGCAAGCGCCTCTGCGAAGCCCGGCCAGCCGCGCTGGCGGACCAGGTGAGGATCAGACCATTCCGGCAATCCTTCCGGGACCGCTTTGAGGGCCTGAAGCGCGAAAGTGTGGACGCGCCGGTTGGTGAGGCCAGCGGAGAGCGCAGAGATCGGCTCGACCTCCGGCGGCGCTTCGCCCTTGGCAGGATCGACCACGAAATCCGGATGCGTGATCTGCCGCTCGCCCTTGTAGTCTTCGATCCGGCCTGACACGATCCGAGTCGCCCCGACCGGGAACTGCGACTTCAGCCAGCGCGGATCGGCGCGGAAATACGAGAGCGTGAGGAAGCCGGACTCGTCTCCGAGCTGGATCCGGTAGGGCGACTTGTCGCTGTAGGGCGCATGGTGGACAATGACTTCGCCGCGCACGGTGGCCACCTCGCCCGCAACGGTCTTGTCGAACTGGGCGCGGACGCGGCGGTCGAGCCAGCGGTCCGGCAGGTGGAGGAGCAGGTCCCAGACCGTGTTGCCGCCGCACAGCCGCTGGAGGACCGGCAACAGCTTGGGCCCGACGCCGCTCAGCGTGTCGAGGCCGGCAAACAGTGGGTAGAGTCGCTCGTCACGCATGGATCAGCAGGCTAGGCGCAGCCGGGGTGCGGCACAATCAACTGTAGCCTTCGCGTGGCAGAACTGAAGCATAGGGTGTTGCACAAGTCGCTGCACGAAGACCGCATTTTCACGCCTTTTTCACTCCATAAACCGTCTACAAGTCCGTATGGATAGTCCAAACGGATTTTCCGTTTCCGGAATGCGCTCATGACTGATGAAAATCGCCGCAAGAAGCTGAAATTCCGGGCCTGGCGGCGCGGTTTTCGGGAGATGGACCTGCTGATCGGCAGCTTCGCCGAAGCGACTCTCGAATCGCTGGACACAGCGGGGCTAGATGAATTCGAACGCCTGCTCGGGGTGCAGGACTGGGAAGTTTATGCCTGGCTGATCGGGCAGGAACCGGTGCCGCCACAGCATGCAGGCCCGGTGCTGGACCAGCTGATCGCATTCCGCTACGCCGCGCAATCCGGCTGAGGCCGGGCAAAAAGGTAGCCTGATGACCCCCGCTGATTTCCTGAAATCACTGAGCGGCCCCGCCGCTTTTGCCGGAGCGCCGTTTGGCGCCGACGTGATCACGTTCTGCGAGGCGCTGGTGAAGCGGGGCGGCATCGGTGTGTACGTCGCGCGCGACGACCGGATGGCGCAGGCCGGCCGGCGGATGGCGCAGTTCGCCTCGC
>JBGTKE010000151.1:0-1717 GCA_041744775.1 Hyphomonas sp.
AGCCCGTCGAAGCCGGCGGCGGCACATACCGGCGTCCTGCGCTCGTGGTTATGCCGGCACAAACCGGGCCGGTCCTGCGCGAAACCTTCGCGCCGATCCTCTATGTGATGCGCTATTCGGAACTCGGCGAAGCCATCGCCCTCAACAATTCGGTGGCGGCCGGCCTGTCTTCATCCATCTTCACAACGGACCTGCGGGAAGCCGAGCGATTTCTTGCGGCATCCGGCTCCGATTGCGGGATCGCCAACGTCAATATCGGCACGTCCGGCGCCGAGATCGGCGGCGCGTTTGGTGGTGAGAAGGAGACTGGCGGCGGACGCGAATCCGGTTCGGATGCCTGGAAAGGCTATATGCGCCGCGCCACCAACACGATCAATTACTCGAGCGCCCTCCCGCTTGCGCAGGGCATTCGCTTCGATCCTCCGGATGCGGACTAGTTGCGGGGGCGCAGCGTTCGCCGGGAGGCCACTTCGGCGGCATTGTCGGTGATCTGGGTAGTCGGCGCGGCGGCCGGCACTTCGGCGACGCGGACCGGGGCGGGTGTTTCCGCCAGCGCATCCCAGCTGCGGGTGGGCCGGATCAGCCCGCGCAGCAAGTCTGCATTCTGGTCGACAACCTGATCGGGCGCCGCCTGGCTGCTGATCGCCTTCATGTCGTCGAACCGGCCCTGAAGGCCCAGCACGAGGGCAAGGTTCTCCGTCACCCGCGCGCCCGCGTCGGCGTTCGCCGCGGCGAGACGCAGCTTGGCTTCAGCGCCGGGCAGGTCGCCTGAGAGAACCAGAGACAGGCCGTAATTGGTCAGCGTCGTGGTGCGGAAAGGCTCGAGTTCGAGCGCTCTCTGGTAGGCGGTCTGGGCGAGCCGGTGCTGGCCTTCGCGGTCAAAGGTCGTGCCCAGCGCGGCCCAGGTCTCGGCCCGGTCCGGGGCGACTTCGGTCGCGCGGTGGAAGGCGCGGCCGGCCGTCTGGATGTCGCCATTGGCCATCTGGATGCGGCCGAAAAGCATGAGCGCATCCGGGCTGTCCGGGTGCACGATCAAGGCGCGTGACAGGACGTCGAGCGCGCGCTCCTGGCTGCCGATTTCGCGCAGGGCGCGGGCGAATTCCAGGCTGACGGTGAGGTCTTCCCCGTCCTTCAGGTTTTCCTTGGCCCAGAAATTGGCCCGCGTCAGCGGATCGGCGCGGTTGGCGGCTGCGCGCTCTTCGGCAGAGGCGGGTTTCAGGGCCTCCGGGGTCGCCAGCGCTGCATCCGCTTTCGGCGCAGAGGCGCAGGAAGTCGTCGATGCGGCGAGCGCAAAGGCAAGCAAAGCCAGAGACGTTTTGGCACTGGACATCATCGGGCTCCGTGTATGTATCGGCAGCATGTTTCCGGATATTGAACTGCCGGGGTCAAAGTTCGGTTAACGCCGCATCGACTGGCCTTAACCATTCAAGCCACCAGGAAAGAGCCATGCACAAGAGCTTCACCGCCAAGCCGAAGCACGCCGCCCGCATTTACCTTTACACAGCCCACAGCTTCACGGCGCTGGCGGACGATCCGTTCCCTGGGGCCCGGGCGATCGCGACGGCGCAGGACTTCAAGGGCGGGGCAGGGCAGACGGTGCTGGTGCCCGGCGAGACGGGCGCGGTCCAGTCCGTCCTGTTCGGGCTGGGCGCCGGCAAGGACGCGCTGGCCGTGGCGGCCCTGTCGGCCCGGCTGCCCGAAGGCGATTACGAGATCG
>JBGTKE010000152.1:0-5912 GCA_041744775.1 Hyphomonas sp.
GATCGCGGACGCGCCGTGTTACCAATGCTGGGTGCCCGAACTGCCGCCCGCCGCCGAAGCGTGCGATGAAGTCGGCGTGGCCGGTCCGGTGACGGGCCTGACAGGGTCGGCCATGGCGCTTGAAGTGATCAAGCTGATCACCGGCGCAGGCGAGCCCCTGGTCGGCCGCCTGCTGCTGATCGACGGACTCGCCTCCCGCACGCGGACGATCAATCTGCGCCGCGATCCGCAGTGTCCGTTATGCAATGGCTGAACTGAGGGTTTGACACCGCGCCATCGGAGGGCGTTATCTCGCGCAGATTCGAATCTGAAAGTTGCGCACTGCCATGTTCCGAAGCTTCCTCGCCGTCATCCTTACCCTGGGTATAATTCTCTTCGCCGGGTGGATGACGCTGCGACGGGACGACATTCCGTATGAGCAACTCGAGTCGATCTATGCGAATGCCGACAGCCGCTATCTCGCCTTCGGCGATGACATGCGCGTGCATTTTCGCGATGTCGGCCCGCGCGATGCGCCGGTGATCATTCTCGTCCACGGCTTCGCCGCCTCGCTGCACACCTGGGAGCCGTGGGTCACCAATCTGAAGCGGGATTACCGCGTCATCAGCCTTGACCTTCCGGGCCACGGCCTGTCGCGTTGCATCGACAATACGGTCATCGGCCCGGTACAGTTCGTGGAGACGATCAACCGGGTGGCCAACACGCTGGAGATCGAACGTTTCACGCTTGCCGGAAATTCGATGGGCGGCGGCGCCGCCTGGAATTACGCGCTCGACTTTCCGGGTCGCCTCGACGCACTTGTCCTCGTCGACGCCGCCGGGTGGCCGCTTACCGAAGCCGAAGGCGACTCCCGTTCGCTCGTCTTCCGTCTGCTCGACAATGATCTCGCGCGGCGCGTGATGAAAGATCTAGATCTTTCCTCACTGATCCGCGGCGGCCTGGAAAACAGTTTCGGCGATCCGTCCTTCGTCACCGACGACATGGTCGAACGGTATGCGTCCTTCGCGCGCGCGCCCTGTCACCGCGAAGCGATTCTCGAGCTCTCCTCGAGCCGCAGCGATCGCCGCGCGGCGACGCCCGAACTGCTCGCGCAGATCACCGCGCCCACGCTCATCCTGCACGGCGAACGCGACAACCTCATTCCGGCCGCGCATGGCGAGAAGTTTGCCGCCGCCATTCCGGGCTCGGTGCTCAAACTCTATGCCGGTATCGGCCACCTGCCCCAGGAAGAAATCGCCGACCTTTCCGCCGGCGACCTGCGGGCGTTCCTCAACACCCACGTCCACGGCGCCGAGGACGTCGCGCTCGAGGATCTGCACCAGCCGACCAACTGACGTCTGGTCGCTTTCGGCGTCTCAGAGGATCGCGGGGATCACGCGGTCTGGCGGGCGGTGGCCGTCGGCGAAGGTCTTGATGTTGATAATCACCTTCTCGCCCATTTCGGTGCGCCCTTCGATGGTGGACGAGCCCATGTGCGGTAGCAGCAGCACGTTCGGCACGCCGACGAGGTCGGGGTTGACGGCCGGTTCGCGCTCGAACACGTCGAGCCCGGCCCCGGCCAGCTTGCCGCTGCGAATGGCGCGGGCGAGCGCCGCTTCGTCGATCACTTCGCCGCGCGACGTGTTGATGATGTAGGCTTCGGGCTTCATCAGCGCGAGGCGGCGCGCATTGATCAGGTGAAAGGTCGCCGGCGTGTGCGGGCAGTTGACCGAGACGATGTCCATCCGCGCCAGCATCTGGTCGAGCGAATCCCAATAGGTCGCCTCGAGGCCTTCCTCGATCCGGGGGCCGACCGGCTTGCGGTTGTGATAATGGATCTGCAGGCCGAAGGCCTTGGCGCGGCGTGCGACGGCCTGGCCGATCCGGCCCATGCCAATGATGCCGAGCCGTTTGCCGGAGAGGCGGCGGCCCATCATCCAGGTCGGCGTCCAGCCATCGAACTTGCCGCTTTCCATGATCTGCACGCCCTCGTGCAGGCGGCGCGGCACGGCGAGAATCAGCGCCATGGCGACATCGGCGGTATCGTCGGTCAGCACGCCCGGCGTATTGGTCACCGTGATGCCGCGCTGCACCGCGCTGGCAACGTCGATATTGTCCACCCCGGCCCCGAACTGGGCGATCAGGCGCAGCTGCTGGCCCGCCCGGGCCATCAGGCGGCCGTCGATCCGGTCGGTCACGGTGGGCACCAGCACGTCGGCGGTCTGCATCGCCTCCGCGAGTTGTTCGGTCGTCAGCGGGACGTCCGCCTCGTTCAATCGGGCGTCGAACAGTTCTTTCATCCGCAATTCCACCGGCGCCGGCAGCTTGCGGGTGACGACGACTTTCAGCTTCGATGCCGGCATGGGACTCCCGTGGATCATTCTTGTTGTCATTGCCGCTTACCAGAGCATCCGCGCCGCGCCAATGACCCGCTGTTTTACCTCGGATTCATGTAAGGCGTTGTACACAGTCGGCTCCTGGAATTTGAGGTTCGCTGCACATGAAACGGGCAGTTCTTGCACTCGCCTTTCTCGTGGCCGGTCCGGCCCTGCCGCCGGCTGCGGCAGACTCGCTGCCGGAGCCCCAGGTCAGCCGCTTTTCCGGCAAGCCCGTTCCCCGGTTCGAGACGCTTCGATTCGGGAAGGTGAACGGCCGCACCGGTCCGCACAGGGACTACAAGGTCGCCTGGGAATATGCCCGCAAGGGCCTGCCGGTCCTGATCCTGAAGGAAAGCGGGGATTGGCGTTACGTGCAGGATCCGGTCGGCGACGAAGTCTGGATCGAAAAGAACCAGCTTACCGGGCCGGGCAACGCCCTCACAAGGAGCGCTTTCATCCTGAAGGCCGGCCGCGCCAGCGACAGCGCCGACGTGGCCGAGATCGGCCCGAACGTGCTGGTCGGGCTCGGAACCTGTGATGAATCGATGTGCCAGGTGACGGCCGACCGGTTTCGCGGATGGGCGCCGCGCGAGCAACTGTGGGGCGCGAGCGCCACAAAAGGTTGACTTTACACGCCGCAGGCGGTGGGAAGGCGCCTGTTTCAGCGCCTTTCACAGGATAGAGCCGATGTACGGTCCGCACGATTTCCACACCCCCAAGTCTTCCTATTCGAAGGAAGACCTGCTGCTCAGCGGCAAAGGGGGCTATTTCGGGCCCGGCAATGCCCAGTTGCCCGAACCCCCGATGCTGATGATGGACCGGATCACCGAGATCAGCGTCGATGGCGGCCCGTTCGGCAAGGGTCATGTGGTCGGCGAACTCGATATCCACCCCGACCTCTGGTTCTTCAAATGCCACTTCCCGGGGGATCCCGTGATGCCCGGCTGCCTCGGCCTCGACGCGATGTGGCAGGCGGTGGGCTACTGGCTCGGCTGGTCCGGCAGCCCCGGCAAGGGCCGCGCGCTCGGCGTCGGCGAGGTGAAGTTCACCGGCGAGATCACGCCGGACAAGAAGCTGGTGCGCTACGAGATCGACATCAAGCGCGTGCGCCGCGGCAAGCTGAATCTCGGCATCGCCGACGGCCGTGTCTATGTTGACGGCGAGCACGTCTACACCGCGCTCGACATGAAAGTCGGCCTCAAGAACCTCGAAAAAGACGCGTAACATCCGTCCAGAAACCGTCCACTAGGCGGCCCGGACTTATGGACTGAATTCGCCCTTCAGGCGAGTTCAGATACCGGCGGCGCGGGCAACATCGGCCCAGACCGGCTCGAGGAAAATGCCCACGATCACGAAGATGGCGATGGCGCTGCGCATGTCGGCTCCCGGTAGCGTCGCGGGACATCGGCCCCGTCTCTCCCGGCCGGGGTTTGCACGAAGCATGCCGGAAACTTGACGTGCCTCCCGGGCCCGCCTAGCCCTCGCGACAGACCTAAAATCAACCAAGGGAGCCCCCGATGGCCGATGACTGGAACATGCCCAAGGGCGACCTGATGAAGGGCAAGCGCGGCGTCGTGATGGGTGTTGCCAACCAGAATTCGATCGCCTGGGGCATCTCGAGCCAGCTTGCCGCGCAGGGCGCCGAGATTGCTTTCACCTACCAGGGCGAGACGCTGGAGCGCCGGGTGCGCCCTTTGGTCGAGTCAATCGGCATGGACACGATGATCCCTGCCGACGTGACCGATGACGCGAGCATGGACGCCGCCTTTGCCGCCATCAAGGCGAAGTGGGGCCGGATCGATTTCCTCGTTCACTCGATCGCCTTCGCCGGCAAGGAAGAGCTGCAGGGCTCGATGGTGGCGAACACCACGCGCGAGGGCTTCCGCCGCGCGATGGATATCTCCGTGTACAGCTTTATCGATTGCGCCCGCCGCGCTTCGGAACTGATGCCGGATGGCGGATCGATCATCTGCATGACCTATCTCGGCGCCGAGCGTACCGTGCCGTCCTATAACGTCATGGGCGTCGCCAAGGCGGCGCTCGAAGCCTCCACCCGCTACGCCGCGCGCGACCTCGGGGCCCAGGGCATCCGCGTCAACGCGATCTCCGCCGGCGCCATGCGCACGCTGTCGCTCGCCGGCATCAAGGGCGGCAAGAGCCTGATGGGCACCGGCCGCAGCTGGTCCCTCCTGAAGGAAGACACCAGCATGGAAGGCGTCGCCGGCTGCGCGCTCTACCTCCTCTCCCCCCTCGGCCGCTCGATCGCCGGCGAAGTGATCCACGTCGACGCGGGCTTCCACGTCGTCGGCGTGCCGGATGCGTCGGAAGAGGAGTAGGCCGGACCCGGACGATCTCGTCAGGACTTGACCTCGCCCGGCCTTCACGCGAGAAGACGCGCCTAACCGGAGCGTCTATGTCTCTCAACCTGCCTGAGTCCCGCTAGAGGGCCTGCCGCACGTGCACGGAGCATTCCGTGCAAGGCAGGCCGACAAGAGCGACGCCCCGGCGCAACCTGTTTCCTTCAGGGGGCGCCGGACACGTTTTTGTGCGCCCGCTGCTCCGAGAGCACGGCGCAAAGCCGGACACTCAAACACAATGGATATTTCACGCGAGGAACAGCGTGTGCTGCACCTTTTGGCGCAAGGCGGATGGATCGACGTCAGGCATGGCGACGGCGCCAAGATCATCGAGGCCGATTGCTTCACCCGAGAAGGCTGGCGCTATACCGGCCTGCGGCTCGACCTTTTCCGCAAGCTGAAACGCCGGGGCACCATCGCCTCGAGCGCCGGCAGGCCCTACCGCATCACGCGGCGGGGCCTGAGGCTTGTGCGGTCACAGCCGGACAATTGTTAGCGCGCACCGGCCCCTTCGGCTACTCTCGAAGCGAGACGCCGGAGGGGCCAACCCATGAACACACGCACCGCAAAATGCCGCTGCGGGCAACTGAAAGCGACGTGCCGGGGCGAACCGTTGCGCGTGTCGGTCTGCCATTGCCTTGCCTGCCAGCAGCGCTCAGGCAGCGCCTTCGCGGCGCAGGCGCGCTGGCCGTCGGAAGATGTCGAGGTGACCGGCGCGGTAAACGTCTGGGAACGGACGGCCGATAGCGGCCACCGTGTGACCTACCGCTTTTGCCCCACTTGCGGATCGACACTGGCCTATGAGATCGAGGGCTGGCCCGGTGTGACCGCCGTTCCGCTCGGCGCCTTTGCCGGCACGGACATGCCGGCGCCCGCCTTCTCCGTCTATGAAGACCGCAAGCATGACTGGGTGGAGATCACCGGCGATGTCGCCCGCTCCACCACCGCCAGCGCCGCCCGGCGGCCGGGCCTCGACCTGCTCAAGGATCGAGCGTAACCGCCGGTCCGAGAAACCGGATCCAGTAGAAGGATTGCTTGTCCTCGCCCGGTTGGGTGGCATAGGCGGCCAGGCGGGCATCGCCAGTCGCCGCCGTGAGGTTGACCGGCGCAACCGGTTCGCCGCCCGCCGGAACGAGATCGAAGCGCACAAAGGTCCATCCGTCCAGCCCGCGCGGCGCGCGCAGACGCGACGCGCTCG
>JBGTKE010000153.1:0-9368 GCA_041744775.1 Hyphomonas sp.
GGTCCACAGGCCGCGCGCCAATCGCGCAGCCGCCGGGCAGCGACACGGTGGCATGGCCGGAGCGGGCGATCAGTGGCCCGAGCACATTGAAGCTCGCCCGCATCTTCCGGACCTGTTCATACGGCGCGATGGTGGATTTCAGCTCCGCCGCATTGAGATGACAGGTCGACGAGCCCTTGGGCCAGTAGACCTCGACGCCCAGCGTCTCAAGCAGCTGCGCCAGAAAGCGCGTGTCCGCGAGATTCGGCATGTTGGTGAGTTCCACCGGCTGGTCCGTCAGCAGGCAGGTGACCATCAGCTTCAACGCCGAGTTCTTGGCGCCGGAGACGTGGATGTGGCCGTTGAGCGGCGTGCCGCCCGTGATGTGAAGTCTGTCCATGGGCGGGAGATATACTGTGCTTCGCGGCTTTGTCAGGACCGGAATGTGTGCGGAGTTTGTGATTTGCGTTGCAGAGCAAGGGTTTGCCTCGCCAGAGCAGAAGTTGCGTGGGCCCTAGGGCTTGTCCGGTTTTCCGGGTGCTGGAGCCGGTGCCGGTTCCTTGCGGGCAGCGGCCTTCCGGCGCTTCAGGTTGGCCCTCAACGCCTCGGCCTGGCGGGCTGTACGGTCTTCGTTTGACGAACGGGGTGGCTTGTAGGTCATGATGGGCGCCTAAACTCTCTTTTCATCCGATATCGCTTAGGCTAAAGCCCCGGGACCGAACCGGCAATGCCGCCTTAGCTCAGGGGTAGAGCGCATCATTGGTAATGATGAGGTCGACAGTTCAATTCTGTCAGGTGGCACCAGTCCGGACCGGTTGCGCACAGCGCAAGAAAGCGATCCGGGGAATCCGTTCCAGGCGTAAGCGCCGGGCTCACCTTTCCACCCCGACTACAATCAACATCCCTGCCGCCAGCACCCCCAGCCCGAACAGCGCGCCGCCCTGTACGTACAGCACGGCGGAGACCAGCATCGCGGAACTCGCCAGCACGAACAGCGCCGGAACCAGCGGATAAAGCGGCACGCGGAAGGGTCGCGGCGCCTCCGGCTCGAGCGCGCGCAGGCGGAGGAGGGCGAGGCCGCTGGCGATCAGGAAGATCCAGTAGACCGGCGCGGTATAGTCGACGAGCGTGGCGAAGCCGTCATAAGCGGCGCCGAACCCGACGAGCAGCAGCGAGACCGCGCCCTGCGCGAGGACGGCGTTGCGCGGACTGCGCGTGTCGAAGTTCCAGCGGCCGATCCAGTTCAGGGCCGGGAGCCGCGCGGCGGCGGCATAGGTCGTGCGCGCGCCCACCATGATCGTCGCATTCACCGACGTCACCGCCGCGGCGACGACCGCAAGCGCGAGCACGGCGCCTGCTGCCGGACCGAAAGCCCGGCTCATCAGGTCGGCGGCCGGTGCATCCGAATTTGCCAGCCCGGCGAGGCCCAGCCCGCGCAGCATCCCCCAGGCGGTGAGCAGGTAAAGCACCGTGATGAGCGTGATCGAAATGATCAGCGCCCGGAGCATGCCGCGCTCGCCATCCTTCACTTCGGCGGACAGGGTCGCCGCTTCGGTCCAGCCGCCATAGGCGAGCAGGACAAAGACGAGACCATAGCCGATGCCGCCGAGACCTGGCGCGGCGGGCGTGCCGGGATCCAGCGGCGGCGTGCCGTCGAGGACGAGCTTGGCCCCCGCTGCGGCCAGCGTCACAAGGCCCGCGATCAGCATGATCACCAGCGCGCTGTCACTCGCCTCTCCGGCCGGGAGCAGCTTGATCGCTGTCAGCAGAAACACGCTGGCGAAGGCATAGATGGCCGGGCCGTGGGGGCCGAGATCGATGACGCGGTTCATGTAGTCGCCGATGACGAAACCGAGCAGCGCGATGGCACCGGTATTGATCACGGCAAAGCGCGCCCAGGCGAACAGGAAGGCGAACCGCTTGCCCCAGGCGCGCTCGAGGAAATGGTAGTCGCCGCCGGGATGGGCGAAGGCAGCGGCGAGCTCCGAATAGCAGAGCGCGCCCGCCAGCGAGATCAGACCGCCGATGATCCAGAGCAGGTAAACCATCTGCTCGGAGCCGGCATTGGCGGCGACCAGTGCGGGCGATTTGAAGATGCCGGCGCCGATGACCATGCCGAGGATCACGACAATGACATAGCGGGTCGTCAGGCTACGGACGGGTGTGTGGTCTGCGCCCGCTTCCGGCGCCATCAGGCGAGCGCCCGGCCGAGTGCGGTATCCCATCCCTTCAGCAAGCCTGCCCGCGTCTCAGGTTTCATCTTCGGCTCGAAGCGCTTTCCGGGAACGGCGCGGACGGCCCAGTCCGCTGCCGTGATCCAGCTGAGCTGCATTGCGGCGGCGGCGGCGGCGCCGAGGGCGGTCATCTCGCGGTAGTCGGGGCGCAGGACGGGCAGTGCGCAGACATCGGCAAGAAACTGCATCAGCCAGTCATTCGCGACCATGCCGCCATCGACGCGAAGCTCGGCAATCGGCGCGCCGTCACCCGCGAAGGCGGCGAGCAGGTCGTGCGTCTGGTAGGCGACGGATTCGAGACCGGCGCGGACGATATGCGCAGACGTTGCCGCACGTGTGAGGCCGGCGATCAGGCCGCGCGCCTCGGCGTTCCAGTGCGGCGCGCCGAGACCGGTGAAGGCGGGCACCATGTAGACGCCGCCATTATCCAGCAGGCTGGCAGCCGCGGCAGCGCTTTCGTCCGCACTCTGAATGAGTTTGAGGTCATCGCGCAGCCATTTAATGACTGTGCCGGCATTGAAGATGGAGCCCTCGAGCGCCATCGCCGCCGCGCCGGGAAGCGCATAGCCCATCGTGCCGAGCAGGCGGTGTTTCGAATTGGGGCGCACCTCGCCGGTATTGGCGACGAGGAAGGCGCCGGTGCCGAAGGTGACCTTCGCCTGCCCTGGCTTCAGGCAGCCCTGCCCCACGAGGGCCGACTGCTGATCTCCGAGGACGGAGCAGATCGGGATCGCGCGGCCGAACAGGACCGGATCGGTTGAGCCAAAGTCAGCGGCGCTCGGCTTCACTTCCGGCAGCAGGGAGGACGGCACGTTCAGGAGGCTGCCCATCCGCGCGCTCCAGCCGCAATCGACTGCGAGGCCGAGCCGGTAGAGCAGCGTGCGCGAGGCGTTGGTCACATCGGTGGCGTGCACCTTGCCGCCGGTGAGGCGCCAGAGGAGGAAGGCGTCCACCGTGCCGAAGGCGAGTTCGCCGGCGTCGGCGCGCAATCGTGCGCCTTTCACATTGTCCAACACCCAGCCGATCTTGGTGCCGGAGAAATAGGGATCGAGCAGCAGGCCGGTCTCGGCCTGCACGGCGGGTTCATGGCCGTTCGCTTTCAGCGCGTCACAGGCGGCCGCCGTGCGCCGGTCCTGCCAGATGATGGCGGGGGCGATGGGTCTGCCGGTCGTCCGTTCCCAGACGAGTGTCGTCTCGCGCTGGTTGGTGATGCCAATGGCGGCGATCCGGCCGGCGCCGCCCGCCTTGGCGATCACCGTGCGGCAGACCGAGAGGGTGCGCGACCAGATCTCCTCGCCGTTCTGCTCCACCCAGCCATCGGCGGGATATTGCAGCGCAACTTCTTCCTGCGCGAGCGCGACTTCGCCGAACTGGCGGTCGTAGACGATCGCGCGGGTCGAGGTCGTGCCTTCGTCGATGACGAGAATGAAATCTGCGGGCATGGGTTCAGGCTTTCATCTGGGCGGGATCGTAGAAGAAGGTCTCGGCGGCAATCCGGTCTCCGCGCCAGTTTTGCCAGGCGACTTCCTCCATCTGCCGCTGGCCGCTGCCTTTGGGATGGAAGGTGAACCGCCAGCGGATGACGACCGTATCGCCGTCGATCAGCGGCGGCGCGAGGAGTTCGGTTTCCACCCGTTCCATCCGGTCGAGCGTTGCCTGTTCCTGTGCGATCAGGAGACCCCGTCCCCGGCGCGGCGGCGACTGGTTCTCCTGCATGACGGCATCCTCCGTGTACCAGTCACGGATGGCGCCGGCATGGTCGCCGCACACCACCTGGTCCGTGAAGAGGTCAACGTTTTCCCTGGCTGGCATCCCGCGTGTCTCCCCTCAGACCGTCATCCCCTCTGCCTCGAGGAGCGAGGCGAAGTGCAGCGTCGTGCGATCTGCATAGGGGGCGGACATGATCTGGACGCCAATCGGCAGGCGGCCTGCGCTGCGCCCGATAGGCACAACGGTCGCCGGCAACCCGGCATAGGTTGCGATCGTAGGCCAGGCCAGCTGCGAGTCGTAGGGTATTTCCTGATTGTCGACAGTGAGAGTGCGGTCTGCCCAATCCGGTTCGGTCTGGTAGATGAAGGCCGGCGTCGAGAAGACAGGCGAGAGGAGGATATCCGTCTTCGTGAGGATGCCTTCCCACGCCCGGCGGCAGGTGAGCTGCGCGTCCTGCAGGTTCATCCAGGCGTGCGCATCCATCGGCTGGGCATCCGGCTCGCCGCGCGTCAGGGCCGTCATCAGCATACGGACATAATCTTCAGCCATTGCTTCCAACGGCGGATAATCTCCTGCCTCGTCCGACACGGTAGCGCCGAGCGCTTCAAGACGCTCAACCAGCGCATCGAGCGCACCGCGCGTATCGGCGTCAATCGGCGCGCCGGGCATGTCGCGCATGATGCGGACGCGGTGCCCGCTAAGCCTGTCTTGCCGGGGTGGAGGGAGATCCAGCCGGAAACCGGAACCTTCCTCAGGGCCGGCGATGATTTCCAGGGTTGCGGTGACATCTGCCGTGTTGCGCGCCATCGGGCCGACCACGGCAAGCGGAACCTCCACGCCGTCGGTTCCCGGAAATCCATGCCCCCGCTGGGGGACAATGCCATAGGTCGGCTTGTGTCCGACTATTCCGCACATGTGCGCCGGCACACGGATCGAGCCGCCGATATCCGAGCCGATCTCCAGGGGCACCATCCCGGTCGCCAGTGCCGCCGCCGCGCCGCCGGACGAGCCGCCCGGCGAACGGGCATGGTCGAAGGGGTTGGCTGTACGGCCATAGACCGGATTCTCGCACTGCCAATCCGCCAGGGAGACCGGAATATTCGTCTTTCCCAGAATGACGGCGCCGGCAGCCTTCAGGCGCGCGACCACGACGGCATCGCGAGTGGGCGTGTTGTCGCGGAACATTTCCAACCCCCAACTCGAGGGGAGACCTGCCACATCGTTGGACTCCTTCACCGTCATCGGCACGCCGAGGAGGCGGCGCGGATCGCCGGACTGTTTCGTCTTGTCGATGTTTCTTGCCGCCGTCCGGGCACGCTCGAAATCGCGCACGACGACGGCGTTTATTTTTTTGTCCAGCGCCTCTATGCGCGCGATGGCTGCATCGCACGCTTCCAGAGCTGAAATTTCGCCCGAACGCACAGCCTGAGCCGTGTCCAGTGCGCCGAGTTTCGCAAGATCCGTTTTTGCCGAAGCGCTCATGACTTCCTCCCTGTTGAAGAGGGAAGCCTATCACGCTTCAGGAAAGGCTCAACGCATCTCGCGCCGGTTTCCCCGGTCGCCGAACCACCAGAGCGTTGCCGCCGTCGCCGCAAAGGTGGCCGTCTCCACAATGTTGGTCTGCGCGTCTTCTGCGGCGCTGAAATAGACCAGCGATGTGATCAGCCACAGGAGAAGCGTGAGCAGCGGACGCGTCAGCGCCCGGATTGCATTCACCCATCTGTAGCTATCGCCGATGGCCGCTTCCGCCGCCATCGATGACGCGAGCCCCTGCCAGGCTCCCGCCGTTTGCGCGAGGCTTTCCTGCCCCGCGAGTTCAGATGCCCTCGCCTTCATCTGAAGTTCCATGAGCGCGGCTTCGTGTTTCCAGCGCGCCTGTTCCTGCGCGTTTTCCTGCCGCCGCTCGAAGAGGCCGGCGATCCGCCCGATCACCGTGCCGATCAGGCCGAACACGCCGCCGCCCGCGGCGCTCGCTGCCAATCCGATTATATCTGCCATGACTCTGCCGCTCCGGGATAAGTCCACGTGGCGGGGGTATTCCGCCGGTCCAAATGAAGGAATGTCCGTCCACGGCCTATGCCGGTGAAGCCGCATTGCTGCGCGGCTGCCAGCAGCGCGTGCCGGTCGTGACGGCGAAGTGAGATGTCGACTGCAATACGCCGATGGCGCGAGCCGGGCACGCCGCCGGCCAGAAGGTTGCGCACGCTGCAGCGATGGCCGGAGTTGATCTTCAGCGGTTTACCGGCCGCCGTCCTCAGCGCTTCGAGCGCATCGAGGAAGGCCGGGTCATGCCAGTACTCGCCCCGGCAGCCGCGCACCGGGCACTTGCAGGCAAGCTCCAGCGGGCTGAAGTGGGGCCAGCGCCAGCCGGCCATCGAAAAGTCCTTGTACGAAGCAATCAGCATTCCGCGAGTATGCCGCCGCTGCAGACCCAGCCGGATTGGAAGCCTGTTAAATTCTTTGATTTTGCGGCAGGGTGCCGCGGGGCTTTCGGTCTATGTTGCTGTTTGTACGGGTTTATTCTGTGCGGCCTGATCCCGGAATTTTTTCATGCGGGGAGGCCAGAACGGCCAAAACTGATGCGCAAGGCGAAACTTGCGCAACAGTTTGGGAGCATTTCGGAGCTGGCCTGAGCGTTACGCGGTGACCGGTTGCTTGCGGACGAAGCCGAGGCCCTTGGCGAGGGCCGCGCGGGCATCATCGTATTCGCGGACGAGCTGGTCGACGTAGATCTGCACCGGCATGCGCGCCTTGACGGCGCCAATACCCTGCCCGCAGCCCCAGATGTCTTTCCAGGCCTTCGCTTCGGTATTGCCGCCGGAACCGAAGTTCATCTTGGAGGGGTCGCTTTCGGGGAGATTGTCGGGATCGAGGCCTGCCGCGACGATGGAGGGGCGCAGGTAGTTGCCGTGTACGCCGGTGAAGAGGTTGGTGTAGACGATGTCTTCGGCGCCGAACGCGGCGATGGCGTCCTTGTAGCTTTCCGGCGCGTTGGCTTCGTCGCAGGAAATGAAGGCCGAGCCGATATAGGCAAGATCGGCGCCCATCGCGAGTGAGGCAGCGACGGCGCCGCCATTGGCGATCGAGCCGGAGAGCGCGAGCGGGCCGTCGAAGAATTCGCGGATCTCCTGGATCAGCGCGAAGGGTGAAAGCACGCCGGCATGGCCGCCGGCACCGGTGCAGACCGCGATCAGGCCATCGGCGCCTTTCTCCAGCGCCTTCTTTGCGAAGCGCGTGTCGATCACATCATGCAGGACGATGCCGCCGTAGGAATGGACCGCGTCATTCAGGTCCTTCTGCGCGCCCAGAGAGGTGATGATGATCGGCACCTTGAATTTCACGCAAGCCTCGATGTCGTGCTGGAGGCGGTTATTGGTCTTGTGGACGATCTGGTTGACCGCGAAGGGGGCGGCCGGGCGGCCCGGATTCTGGCGGTTGTACTCGGCGAGTTCGGTGGTGATCCGCTCTAGCCATTCGTGCAGCACCGGGCCGGGGCGCGCGTTGAGCGCAGGGAAGCTGCCGACGACACCGGCCTTGCACTGGGCGATCACCAGGTCCGGCGTCGAGATGATGAACAGCGGCGAGGCGATCACCGGGATGCGCAGGTTCTGCAGGACGGGCGGCAGGGCCATGGAGACTACCTTTTGAAAAGTGAACAGTGTTTACATTGCAGGCGAATTTAGCGTCCCGCCCGGCATCGGCAACCCGTTACGTTAGGGGAAGCGGCCTCAACCGATCCGCACGCTGCCGCCGCCATCGACGGGCAGGATGGCGCCGGTGATGTAGCGCGCTTCGTCGCTGGCGAGGAAGAGCGCGGCATAGGCGGTGTCCCAGCCGGTACCCATGAAGCCCATCGGCACGCGGGCGGCGCGTTCGGTCCGCAACTCGTCCTCCGGGATGCCGCGCTTCTTTGCGATGCCGCCGATGGCCATCGGCGTGTCCATCAGGCCGGGCGTGATGGCGTTGCAGCGCACGCCGCGCGAGGCACCGGCCATGGCCGCGCTTTGGGTCATCCGGTTCATGCCGGCCTTGGAGACTTCATAAGCGATCTGGAATCCGCCCGCGATCGAAGCGAGCGAGGAGATGTTGACGATCGCGCCGCTTTTGCGCGCCAGCATGCCGGGCATCACGGCCCGGGTCAGCAGCCAGGCGCCTTTGAGGTTGATGCGCAGCGTGCGGTCGAAGGCTTCCTCAGTGGCCTTGTGGGCAGGGCCGTCGCCGGCATCGCCAATGCCGACATTGTTGACCAGGATATCCGGCGGGCCGAGCACGGCGTCGCAGGCGGACGCGATGGCGGCGGCGCCTTCGGCTGTCGCGACGTCGGCGATGCAGAGATGCGCTTCGCCGCCTTCGGCGGTGATGTC
Source organism: Hyphomonas sp. (assembly GCA_041744775.1). Taxonomy (GTDB): domain Bacteria; phylum Pseudomonadota; class Alphaproteobacteria; order Caulobacterales; family Hyphomonadaceae; genus Hyphomonas. The sequence continues at coordinate 8,288 of JBGTKE010000153.1, forward strand.
GTCGACCGTCAACTGACCGCGCGCTTCGTCACGGTCCACACAGAGGACTTTGGCGCCGGCGCGGGCGAACAGGAGCGCGATGGCCTTGCCGTTTCCGATCGTGTCGCCGGGTGCCTGCCCGGCGCCGCTGACGATGGCGACCTTACCGGCAAGGCGGCCCGCAACGGGCGCCTCGCTCATTTCGCGAGATCCGGATCGAGGGTCAGGTCGGCATCGAGCTGCACGCCGAAGGAGTTCAGCATCATCGAGACCTGCGTGTACTGGCCCACCGTCATCACCAGATCCATGCGCTGCTTCTCGGTGAGCGAAGAAAGCTCGGCCCAGGTCCGGTCAGTGATGAAGCCGTCGCCCGTGAGCTCGTCAGTGGCGCGGATCAGGGCGCTGTCGATCGGCGACCAATCCGGCGAGAGCGGGCCTTCCTTGATCGCCTCGATTTCGATGTCGGTGAGGCCGCACTGCTTGCCGATGCGGACGTGCTGCGCCCACTCGTATCCCGACTTCCAGTTATAGCCGGTGCGCAGGATGACAATCTCGCGTTCGCGCGGGGCGAGGCTGTTCTTGTCGGACAGGATATAACCGCCCCAGCGCATGAAGGCGCGGTAGGCGTCCGGCGCGCGGGCCAGTGTGCGGAAGATGTTGTAGACATTGCCGCGGCCGAACTGGGCGGCGAGCGCCTCCCGGTGATTGGCATTCATGTCGGCATCGGCGAGTGGGGCAATCCTGGGGGCATTGAGCCGCATGTTCCTGTTTCCTCCGGCGTGTGTGTTGCCGGAGATTAAAGGCTGGACCGGGCCGGGCAGCAAGCCCCGGCGTCTCAGGCCGGCTGCGGGCCGAAGATCGGGGTGGCGTCACGGTCGAGCGCGGCGGCGCGCGTGCGGGCCGGATCATCGGCGGCCCGGTCGATAGCAGTAATTGTGGCCGCGTCGGCAATGCCGGTGACGGGCAGACCGTTCTCCTGCTGGAAGGCGACGACGGCGCGGCGGGTGCCCTGCCCGAAGATGCCATCTGCGCCGCCGGTGGGGATACCGAGGGCTTCGAGATCGGTCTGCAGTTCGCGCACGCGCTCGCCCCGGCTGCCTAC
>JBGTKE010000154.1:0-5748 GCA_041744775.1 Hyphomonas sp.
CGTCTCGGGCGCGCCGGGCTTCCAGATGGAGAACGTCTTCACGCTCGCCGGCGTGCCGCAGATCGCGCGCGCCATGCTGGAGGATATCGGGCCCCGGCTGAAGACCGGCGCGGTCGTCCATAAGATCACCGTGATGGGCAAGGGCCTGCGCGAGGGCGATCTCGCCGAAGGCCTCGGCGCCATTGCGGCGGCCTCGCCGACTGTCTCGGTCGGCTCCTATCCGTGGTACCGCGCGATCGACGATCACGGCGTGTCGATGGTGGCGCGCTCGGTCGATGCCGCTGCGCTGGGCGGTGTCCGCCAGAAACTCATCCAGCTCGCCGAATCCCTCGGCGTCAATCCGGAGATCGAACCATGAACCTGATCACCCGCACGCCGGTCCTCTGGACACTCTTTGTGCTGACGATCGTCATCTTCCTCGCCTTCGGCGCGCTGGCGCCGATGGTCGGCGGCCAGTTCCTCGACATGGTCTCGGCCCCCGCCGAAACCCGGGCCGTGTTTGAGGCGATGACGCCCAGCGAGCGCCGCGCGCACTTCTGGATCACCGTGCTGCTCGACACTGCTTTTCCGCTCTGCTTTGGCCTGCTCTTCGCCGGCATGGCCTGGCGTTTCTTCGGCAAGCGGGGCCCCGTCGCGGCGATCCCCGGCTTTGCAGTGCTGGTCGTGGACCTTACCGAGAACACGCTGCAGGCGATTACGCTGTCCGGCGCCGCCTATGTGCTGGAGGCCAAGCAATGGGTCTCGCCGTTGAAGATGAACCTGTTCTATCTTGCCGCCCTGATCGCCCTCGGGGCGGCAGGTATCGCGCTCTACCGGGTGGTGACGAAGAAGAAGGCGTAGGTCTCCGCAAGGTCAGGCTTTGCGCCGAACGCTTCACGGCGATAACACTGCGGGCACATAAAAGGGAGAAGCCGCCATGTCCGAACAGATCGTCCTCGTCGAGCGCCGCGGCGCCGTTGCCCTCGTCACGCTGAACCGGCCGGAGGCGCTGAACGCGCTGAACCGCGCCCTGCGCGCCGAAATCGTCCGCGTGTTCACCGAACTGAAAGACGACAAGGACATCCAGGCCGTCGTGCTGACCGGCGCCGGCCGCGCCTTCACGGCGGGCATCGACCTCAAGGAAGCCGGTCAGACCGGGTTCGCCCTCGGCGCCGATGAGGATTCCAAATCGATCAACATGGCCGCCGCGCTCGAAGCCTATCCCTGGCCGATCATCGGCGCGATCAACGGCTTCGCCATCACCGGCGGGTTTGAGCTCGCCCTGATGTGCGACGTGTTGCTGGCGTCCGAGAATGCGAAATTCGCCGACACCCATGCCCGCGTCGGCATTGTGCCCGGCTGGGGCCTGTCGCAGAAACTCTCGCGCCTGATCGGCATCAGCCGGGCCAAGGAACTCTCCTTCACCGGCAACTTCATCGACGCCCACACTTCGGAGAAATGGGGCCTCGTCAACCGCGTCTACCCGGCGTCCGATCTCGTGCCCGCAGCCTTGCAGCTCGCCGCCGAAATGACCGGCACGCAGCCGGTGCTGCTCAAGAAGTACAAGGCCCTGATCGATGACGGCTTCGGCATGAATTTTGGCGCGGCGATGAAGGAAGAAGTGAAACGCTCGATCGCGCATTCGGCGTCGGTGTCGGCGGAGTCGGTCGAGGAAGCTCGGAAACAGGTAACGGCACGGGGCAGGGACCAGCAGTCCTAGATCGCCACTTAACCCCTCTCCCTCCGGGAGAGGAGGGGCCCATCGCGCAGCGATGGGAGGTGAGGGGCTCGGCCAAGAAAACAAACGCTGGATTTGGGGCAAAGCCCCTCACCCCCGGCCCCTCTCCCTTCGGGAGAGGGGAGTAGGGCTCAAGCTGCAAACTCGAACGCATCCATCCTCAGCACACTGAACGTCAGCGACTGATGCAGGTTCCGCGCCCGCAGGCCGCCTGCGCCCAGCGCCACGAACAAGGGCAAGAAATGTTCCTCCGTCGGATGATTGCGCGCCGCATGGGGCGCCAGCGCCCGGTATTCCAGCAGGTCTTCGGTCCGCCCGTCCGCCAGGGCAGCCGTCACCCAGTCCGCAAACCAGGTCACCCAGTCCGGCGCCACGTTCGGCCCGCGCCAGTCCACGCTGCGCAGGTCATGCGTGAAGCTGCCGCTGCCGAGGATCAGCACATCGTCCTTCGCCAGCTCCGCCAGCGCCTGTCCAAGGCGCAAATGATGCGCCGGTCCGAGATGCGTCTGAAGGGAGACCTGCAAAACCGGAATGTCGGCCTCGGGATACATCAGCTTCAGGGGCACCCACGCGCCATGGTCCAGCCCGCGTTGGGTGTCGGTGCCGGCCGGCATCCCGGCCTTCGCCAGCAGCCCCGCGATCCGCGCGGCCAGCGCCGGATCTCCCGGCGCGTCATAGCGCTGCTGGTAGAGAACGTCCGGAAAGCCGCCGAAGTCGTGGATGGTATCATTCACCGCCACTGCGTTGACGGCCGGCAACCGCGTCTCCCAATGCGCCGAGGCCACGAGGATGGCCTTCGGACGCGGCATCGCCTGCGCCAGGTTCCGCAGAAAATCCCGCGCCGGGACGTCATCAAGGATCAATGTCGGCGAGCCGTGCGAAACGAAGATGGGGGAAATCACGGCGGGAACTCCTCAGGCTGTTTGTACGCTCCCGGTCATGTAGGCCCCGCCGGGCCGGTCTGTGAGGCCGCAGGTTGGCTAACACCTATGCCGCAACGGCATGGCCCAAACCGAGGTTGCGCCGGAGTGCCCCCCCGGCCTATCAACGCCCCAGCAAAAACTTCGGGAGAACACCATGCGCGATGTTGTGATTGTCGAGCCGGTCCGCACAGCGGTTGGCGGCTTCGGCGGGTCCTACAAGGACGTCCACGCGCATGTTCTCGGCGCCACGGTCGTTGAAGGCCTGATGGCCCGAACCGGCCTGCCGAAGGACAAGGTCGACGATGTGATCTTCGCGCAATGTTACCCGTCGATGGACGCCCCCGCGCTCGGCCGTGTGGTGGCGCTGGATGCGGGCCTGCCGATCGAAGTGGGCGGCATGCAGATAGACCGGCGTTGCGGCTCCGGCCTGCAGGCGATCATCAACGCGACGATGCAGATTGCGACCGGCGCGATGGACTGCGTGATTGCCGGCGGCGCCGAGTCGATGAGTAACGCGCCCTTCTATTCGACCAACTGGCGCTGGGGCCTTGGCCAGGGCAACATGACCGTGCACGACGGCCTCGTTACCGGCCGCCTCACGGCCGGCGGCAAGAACTTCCCGGTCCCCGGCGGTATGCTGGAAACGGCCGAGAACCTGCGCCGCGATTATCAGATCACCCGCGCCGCGCAGGACGAATTTGCTGCCGCTTCTCACGCCAAGGCGGTTGCCGCGCAGGCGAGCGGCGTGTTCGATGAGGAAATCATTCCGGTCACCGTCAAGGGCCGGAAGGCCGACACGGTCGTCACCCGCGACGAACATCCGCGGCCGGACTCGACGGTCGAAGTGCTCGGCAAGCTGAAAGCCATCCGCCTGAAACAGGACCCCGAAGCCACCGTCACCGCCGGCAATGCCAGCGGACAGAATGACGGCGCCTCGGCCTGCCTCGTGATGACGCGCGAGATGGCCGACCAGTACGGCCTGAAGCCGCTCGCCCGGCTTGTCTCCTGGGCGGTTGCGGGTGTCGGTCCGGCCGTGATGGGCATCGGCCCTGTTCCGTCCACGGAAAAAGCGCTGAAGCGCGCCGGCCTCACGCTGAAGGACCTGGACCTGATCGAACTCAACGAGGCCTTTGCTGCGCAGGTGCTCGCCTGTACCAAGGCGATGGGCTTCTCGGACGAGGACTACGGCCGCCTCAACGTTCACGGCTCCGGCATCTCGCTGGGCCACCCCGTGGGCGCCACCGGCGGGCGCATTCTGGCCACTCTGCTGCGCGAGATGGACCGCCGCGAAGCGCGCTACGGCCTCGAAACCATGTGCATCGGCGGCGGGCAGGGCCTCGCTGCGGTTTTCGAGCGCGTTAACTGAGACAGGGCAGCCGCCGGGTTCCGCAGCGCCTAACGTAGAAATAACTTGCAATTGAGCAGGGCTGGGCGCATATCGCCGTTATCGACATTGGCCGGCCACTCAGGCGCAGCTCCCCAAAAGGGCGCCGTTTCAGACAACCTCTCCAGAATTCGATATGCAAGGGCTGGCGCATTGTCAGCCTACAAACCTATATGAGACTTACTTCAATGACTATGACCAACGGTACTGTAAAATTCTTCAACAGCCAAAAAGGCTTCGGCTTCATCGCGCCTGCAAACGGCGGCAATGACGTTTTCGTGCACGTGACCGCGCTTGAGCGCTCGGGCATCGCACACCTGAACGAAGGCCAGAAAGTCAATTTTGACACGGCTAAAGATCAGCGCTCCGGCAAGGTCGCCGTGAGCACGATCGAACTGGCTTAAGCCAGGCAGCTGCTGGCGCCGCGCCCCGCGCGGCTGCCTCAGCGGCAAACTGAAGAGGCGCGTTCCGGCAACGGGGCGCGCTTTTTTCTTGGCACAGGCGTCAGAAGCCGACCGACAGGGCGATCACGATGTGATGGTTGTCCTGGTCCTCGGCGCCGTTCACGCCGTTCCGGTACTGGTTCATGTATCCCATCTCCCAGCCCGCCTTGCCCGTCTTCCATTTCACCACGGCCTTCGCCCGGTTTTCCTGCAGGCCTTCGGCATGGCCCCAATCGGTGGTGTTTAGGCCGATCGTCGCTTCGTCGCTGAGCCCCAGCTTGAGACCGCCGGCGCCGAGCGGAATCTCGTACGCAAACTGCTGGCGCAGTCGCCAGCCGGTTTCGCCCCGGCCTTCGCGCCAGCGTTCTTCAAGTTTCGAGCGGCCCGATAATTTGCCCTTACCCAAGTCACCTAGGTCATAAGCCACCTGTTGCCATAACCGGTGTTCGCGCCGGTCCGGGCCCGCGCGGCGCGTGTTGGAGTAAAGATATCCGCCGCTGAGCTTCAGCCCGTTGTCGAGCTTGTAACTGATACCGGGCCGGATTTCAGTCGCATCAAGGTCGCCGTCCGGCTGGTAGCGCATCTCGGTATTCAGCTCGAACTCGATGCGCGGCTCTGCGGCCGATTTCTTCTTGAGGTCGAGCGCAGTCCAGATCTGGTTTTCACCAAGCGCGGCAGGCGCGGCAAAGGCCAACGCGGCAACCGCAAGTGACACGCTGCGAAACATCCAGGGCTCCCGGCCAGTGATGGCCAAGCTTCTGCGCAGCCGCCGGTGCTTAGGAACCCGGAACCTACACGTCAATGGATGTTTTGCGATATTGGCGTCGCAAAACCTACAAATGCATGTCGTCAAAGCCCAAAGAACAGGGTCACGACCATGATGCAGGCGATGTTCAGCCACAGGCCCGTTTTCGCCATCCGGGCGATCGACAATTGCCGGGTGCCGAACACGACCGCGTTCGGCCCGGTCGCGATCGGCAGCATGAAGGCGCACGACGCCGCCATCGCGCAGGGGATGACGAGACTCTTCACATCGATGCCCGTGGCGGCCGCAAGCGCGCCGAGTACCGGCAGGAAGGTCGTCATCGCCGCAACGTTCGACATCACCTCGGTGAGGAAGATGATGACCGTCACCACGATCAGGATCAGCACGATCGGCGGCAGCGCGGCAAAGCCCGCCAGCGACGTGCCGAGCCATCCGGCCAGCCCGGACGCCTGCACCGCGGCGGCGATCGAAAGCCCGCCCCCGAACAGCAGCACGACCTCCCAGGGGATTGCCCG
>JBGTKE010000155.1:0-2897 GCA_041744775.1 Hyphomonas sp.
AACTGACCAGCGCCGGGCTGGACGGGCCGGCCTTCGCGGCGCGCCTCGCCTGGCAAGGCCTCAACGCCTTCGAACACGAAACCTCGGACGGCGACCTCAGCCACGCGACGCCGGAATACTGGAGCCGGCGCGATGTGTTCATGGCGAACAACGCGGTCGCGCTGGCGCGGGATGAGGCCGCCGTGTTCTGGGGCCACAATGCGCATGTCGCCGGCGGCAAACCGTCCGGCGACAGTGCCGGCTATGAGCCGAGCGGCGCGGTGTTGCGCCGGAAACTCGGCCGCAACTATGCGGTCCTGATTCAGGAGTTTGCCGAGGCGGCCTTCCTCGCGATTCCCACAGAAGACGGCCTGCCGCCCGATACGCCGCTGGTCGAGATCCAGCGCACGGCGCGGCCGGGCACTCTGAACGCCCTGCTGGCCGAGGCCAGCGCGCAGACCGCCTGGTTCGACCTCGCCAACTTGCCGGAGAGCAGCGTGACGCAGGCCTGGCGCCGTACGCCGATCGGGCTCGACTGGTACGGATATGCGGCCGACGCGGTGCCTCGGGGTTCGGATATCCTGAACGTGCCGCCGGAGTCGCTGTTCGACCTTCTGGTCATCCACCCGAAACTAACGCCCGCGCGGATGCTCTGAGCGCCGCCTGGGTTTGCTACAACTTGATGACAGGTGCGCCCTTTCACTGGCGGGCAAAGCGAACTATATCCCGGCTCGGGCAGCGGGGCCCCAAAGCGAGTCGGACCTTCCGATGGCCTATTTCGACAATGATGACGACAAGCCACGCGAAGAGTGCGGCGTATTTGGCGTGTTCGGAAACAAGGAAGCGGCCCTGCTGACAGCGCTCGGGCTGCACGCCCTGCAGCACCGGGGACAGGAAGCCTGCGGTATCGTCAGTTTCGACGGCAAGCGCTTCAACTCCGAACGCCACATGGGCCTCGTCGGCGAGCATTTTGGCGGGGACCTGCGCCAGCGCCTGCCGGGCGCGTCCTCCATCGGCCACAACCGGTATTCGACGCAGGGCCGGCCGATGCTGCGCAACATCCAGCCGATCTTTGCTGACCTCGCCCTCGGCGGATTCGCGGTGGCGCATAACGGCAACCTGACCAATGCCCGCCATCTGCGTGAGCAACTCGTCCGGGACGGCGCCATCTTTCAGTCCACGATGGACACCGAAGTCATCCTCCACCTCGTTGCGCGCAGCCCCAAGAAACGCTTCGTCGACCGGCTGATCGACGCGATGCACCAGATCGAGGGCGGCTACGCGCTTGTCGGCCTGACCGGCAAGAAGCTGATCGGCGCGCGCGATCCCATCGGCCTGCGTCCGCTCGTGCTGGGCCGCCTTGGCGCCGGTTACGTTCTCGCTTCCGAGACCTGCGCGCTCGACATCATCGGCGCCGAATTCGTACGCGAAATCGAGAATGGCGAAGTCGTCGTCATTTCCGAAGACGGTCTCGAGAGCTTCCGTGCCTTTGCGCCGCGCCCGCCGAGCCCGTGTGCATTCGAATATGTCTATTTCGCGCGGCCGGACAGTTTCATCCAGGGCCGGTCGGTCTATGAAGTGCGCCGCCGGATGGGCCACCAGCTCGCCGCCGAAACGATGGCCGAAGCCGACGTTGTCGTGCCGGTGCCGGACTCCGGCGTGCCCGCCGCGCTCGGCTTTTCGGAAGCCTCCGGCATCCCGTTCCATATGGGAATCATCCGCAACCACTATGTGGGCCGCACCTTCATCCAGCCGACGCAGCTCGGCCGCCAGACGGCGATCTCGAAAAAGCACAGCCCGAACCGCGCCGCCCTTGAAGGCAAGCGCGTGATCCTCGTCGATGACTCCATCGTGCGCGGCAACACGTCGAAGAAGATCGTGCAGATGGTGCGCGAGGCCGGCGCCCGCGAGATCCACTTCCGCTCCGCCAGTCCGCCGATCCTCAACCCGGATTTCTACGGCATCGACATGGCCGCCAAATCCGAACTCTTCGCCGCGATTCACACGCATGAAGAGATGGTGCGCGAGCTGAAGGTCGAAAGCCTCGGCTTCCTGTCGGTGCCCGGCCTCTACAAGGCGATCGGCGAGCCGCTGCGCAACAACATGATCCCGCAATTTGCAGATCACTGTTTCACCGGCGAGTATCCGACCCCGCTGCTCGACTACCAGCAGGACCAGGCGGACAAGGAACGACAGCTCTCGCTTCTGGACGACGTGTAAGCCGCGCGCTACACGCCGCGCGATGACCAAAGCCCCCCGCCTCACTCTCGTCACCGGCGCCTCGCGCGGTATCGGCCGTGCGATTGCGCTGGAGCTTGCCCGGCAGGGCGATCTCGTGATCGCCGTTGCGCGCTCCAAGGCCGCGCTGCAGAAGCTGGACGACGAGATCCGCGCGCTCGGCTCGGAAGCGCTACTCGTGCCGATGGACCTGAAGGACACCAAGGGCATCGAATCCCTCGGCAAGGCGCTGACGGAGAAGTTCGGGCATCTGGACGGGTTTGTGGCGAATGCCGGCCTGCTCGGCACGCTGGGTCCGGTCGAGACCTGCGGACCGCGCAGCTTCGAGGAAACCATCCAGGTGAACCTCACCGCCAATGCGCACCTGATCCGCGCGCTGGGACCTCTGCTGCACCAGTCGGATGCGCCGCGCGCGGTGTTCATCACCTCCGGCGTCGTGCCCCGCCCGCGCGCCTTCTGGGGGCCTTATCAGGCCTCCAAGGCGGGCCTCGAAGCGCTGGTCAAAGCCTGGGCCGACGAGACCGAGAAGATGGCGCTGCGCGTCAACCTGTTCGACCCGGGCGCCGTGCGCACCGGCATGCGCGCCGAGGCGATGCCGGGCGAAGACCCGAAGACGCTTCCCACGCCGGAAGATGTGGCGAAGGAACTGGTGAAGCTGGTTTCGGTTTCGGAGACACGCA
>JBGTKE010000156.1:0-2671 GCA_041744775.1 Hyphomonas sp.
AGGCCGATCTCCGCCGCGCGGGCCTGTACCCCCGGACTGGCGTCAAAGAGCACAATCTCGCCGGCCGCACCATATTCCCGCGCCGCCCGGGCGATCGAGGAGCCGATCAGGCCCGCCCCGATGATGGCGATACGCGGGAAAACGGGATCTGGCATGATGGACACTTCTCGGATGGGGCTTGGCGCGGCTGCTTGGTGGGCAAACCGCCGGGGCGCGTCAAGGGGCGCGGGGCTTTGACGCGCTGGCGCAGGCCCGCGCCAATGCCTAACTCTCCCGCATGGTCCACACTTCCCCGATGCTCAACGGACTGCGCCAGCGTTGCGGCGCCTGCGGTGAAGGCCGCCTGTTTTCGGCCTACCTGAAGCTGAACGAGGCCTGCCCGCATTGCGGCCGGGACATGCGCAGCGCCGACACGGCTGACGGCCCGGCCTTCTTTGTCGGCTTCGGCGTGCTGATCCTGACCGCGCCCTTCCTGTTCCTGATCCCGATGAGCCCACTGCCCCCCTTGCTGAAGGCCGGCGCGATCATCCTGCTCGGGCTGGCGATCACCGGCCTGTCGATGTGGCTCCTGCCCGTGGCCAAGGGAATCCTGCTCAACCTGCAGCTGCACCACCGGGCCGGACAGGCCGAGTTCGACCGAAATGACGGCTGAATCCGGCGCTGCAGGAGCTGCTGCAAATCCCCTCGCCACCTGCCCGGTGTTACGTTAAACAAATCGCTGTAAGTGATCACTCCAGGGGGTGGCCGTGGCATCGCGCGATACCAGAATTGCCTTAACGGCGGCCGCTGTCGCGAAGATGGAGGACCGCGCCCGGCGCGGGGGTGAGAATGGCAAGCAGCAACAGGGGTCGCCAATGCGTTTGATTTTCGGAATTTTTCCGCTGCTGGTCATACCAGTCATCCTCTACAACCTGATCGCCCTTGTGGGTGGCGGATCGGTGGTGACCACCGATTCCTTCGGCCAGTCGATAGCGGCCTCCCAGGCGCCGATCAGTGGCCTGCTGGGCGAACGCTTCCTGGGCCTGCCGATGATCTCGGGCGTCGAATGGGTGCTGACCAAGGGCGATGCAATCGTCCTGCTGGCGGTGACGTTCCTCTTCCTCGAAATCCTGAAGTCGACCAGCACCGGCACCGCCACGATCATCAACCACGGCATTTCGCTGCTGCTCTTCATCGTCTGCCTCGTGCAGTTCCTGCTGATTCCGAACTTCGCGACCTCGACCTTCTTCATCCTGATGTCGATGACGCTGCTGGATGTGCTGGCGGGCGTGATCGTCACCATCGTCTCGGCGCGGCGCGACTTCGGGGTCGCCGGCGACATCTGATCCTTTCGGCCAGGGCCGGATTCAAAAGCGGCGCCCCTCGGGACGCCGCTTTTTTTCCTGGGATCAGGCGTGCCGGCTTCAGTCCTTGCGGGCGAGTTCCGACAGCTGTTTCTGGATCAACTCCATCTGTTCCTGCATCGCGGCCATCGCTTCGGCCTGGTATTCGAGGAACGGGTTGGCCGCGGCGGGTGATGCCCGGTCGTTACGGCTGGCCTGGAAGACGGTCGGCATGAACATCTTCATCGCCTGCTCGAACATCACCATGTTGCGTTTGGCCTGCGCCTCGAACAGGTTCATCGGATTGGCGGCCTTGCGCCATTCCTTCTGCGCATCCGAAAACGAATTCATCGACATCTCGAGGAAGGCCGGCAGGAAGGTCTGCGCGCCGCCGCCATAGAAGCCGATCAGCTGGCGCAGGAAGTTCAGCGGCAGGGCGCCCTGCCCCTTGGTTTCCTGTTCGAAAATGATCTGGGTCAGGACCTGGCGGGTCAGGTCGTCGCCGGTCTTGGCGTCGCGGACTTCAAAGTCCCGGCCCTCGCGCACCAGTGCCGAGAGGTGGTCCAGCGTCACGTAGGACGAGGTCGACGTGTCGTAGAGACGCCGGTTCGCATACTTCTTGATGATGATCGGTCCGCCCGATCCGTTTGCCCTGGCCATATCCTCGCCTCGCCGCTCAACCGGTCTTCGCCGGTCAAGCAATTATTGTGCTAGTGCGAAATAATCGCACAAAAGACGCGCTTGACCAATGCGGTATTGAAGTCAGGTCAGCTTGCAGGCAAGCGTTAGGCCAACAACACGAATTGGGAGGATTGCAAAATGGCGCGGACGGCACTGGTAACCGGCGGAACACGGGGCATCGGCAAGGCGATCAGCGAGACGCTGAAGGCGAAGGGATACAATGTGGCGGCGAATTATGGCGGCAATGACGCCGCGGCCGCTGAATTCTCGAAAGCCACCGGCATCAAGGTCTTCAAGTTCGATGTGGCCGATTATGAGGCAGTCGGCGCCGGCCTGAAGGCCGTCGAAGCCGAAGTGGGACCGGTCGATATCCTGGTTAACAATGCCGGCATCACCCGCGACGCGCCCTTCCACAAGATGAACCTCGCCCAGTGGCAGGAAGTCATCAATGTCGACCTCACCTCCGCCTTCAACGTCACCCGCCAGGTCTGGGACGGCATGCGCGACCGCAATTTCGGCCGCGTCATCAACATCTCCTCGATCAACGGCCAGAAAGGCCAGTTCACGCAGGCCAACTATTCGGCCGCCAAGGCCGGCCTGATCGGCTTCACAAAGGCGCTCGCCTATGAAGGCGCCAAGAAGGGCATCACCTCGAACGTCGTCGCCCC
>JBGTKE010000157.1:0-1947 GCA_041744775.1 Hyphomonas sp.
GCTGCGCCATCGCGCGCGTGCGGTTAGCCCAGTCGGCGGGACCAGCGGGCACCCAGTCCTCGCCGGTCGCCTGCGCGATGGAGACATCGGCGGCAATGTCCATCAGGTCCTTCAGCACGACCGCCGGATCGGCGCCGCCCGCGACCTGGTCCTTGAGTTCGGCGAGGGCGCCTTTCGGATCAGAGATGATCGCCTTTTCGAATACGTCATAGAGCCGCGTGCGGTCGCCAAGGCCCAGCATGTCGCGGACGGCGGCGCCGGAGACTTCTCCGTCCGGGGTCTGAACAATTGCCTGGTCGAGCAGCGAGAGTGCATCGCGCACCGAGCCTTCGGCCGCCCGGGCGACAAGCGCGAGCGCCTCTTCGGAGACTTTCGCCTTCTCCTGCGCCGCGATATCTGCAAGGTGCCGGGCGAGGACCGGTGTGTCGAGGCGCTTCAGGTCAAACCGCTGGCAGCGCGAAAGCACGGTGACCGGCACCTTGCGGATTTCGGTCGTTGCGAAGATGAACTTCAGGTGCGGCGGCGGCTCTTCCAGTGTCTTCAGCAATGCGTTGAAGCTCGCCGTCGACAGCATGTGCACTTCGTCGATGATGTAGACCTTGTAGCGCGCCGAAACCGGTCCGTACCGGGACGAATCCAGCAGGTCGCGCATGTCGGCGACGCCGGTGCGGGAGGCGGCGTCGAGTTCCAGAACATCCGGGTGCCGGCTCGCCATGATGGCGTCGCAGTGTACGCCCGGCGGGTCGAGATGGATCGAGGGGCCGGAGGCGGCCCCCTTCTTCCCCTTGCCCTTGGCGGGCGCATCGGCGGGCTCATAATTCAGCGCGCGGGCGAGGAGGCGGGCAGTGGTCGTCTTGCCGATCCCGCGCACGCCGGTCAGCATGAAGCCATGCGCGATCCGGCCCGTCTCGAACGCATTCGAGAGCGTGCGCACCATCGCCTCCTGGCCGATCAGGTCCTCGAACCGGCGGGGGCGGTATTTCCGGGCGAGCACTTCATAGGCCCCGGCCCGCGCATGCGCCGCGTCCCCGAAAAGGGAGGCGGGTGCATCATCGCCTGTGGAGGAATCGTCTGCGCTCATTACGGGCCGGACACTAGCCGGGCAGGGGCGCGGGAGCAAATGGGGAGGTCGTTGATGCCATCAATGGCCTCTGAGGTCCGCTCATCCCGGCGAAAGCCGGGAACCAGAAACGACGTGGCCTTCTGGTTCCCGGCTTTCGTCGGGATGACAGGTTCTGGGGACTTACTCCGCCGGCACGCTCTCCGCCGCCTTCTTCCGGCGGTCGTCGAAGCGGCCCCAGACGCCGTCATCGCCGTGCCAGTCGCCGCGGGTGGCGCCCTTGGAATATTCGGTGGCGCGCTGTTCGAAGAAGTTGGCGTGTTCGACGCCGTTGAGGATTTCCGACAGCCAGGGCAGCGGGTGCTTGTCGATGCCGTAGATCGGCTCGAGCTTCAGCTGGTTGAGGCGCCAGTCGGCGATGTAGCGGATATAGTTCTTGATGTCGGCCGGCGTCATGCCTTCGACCGGGCCCATCTCGAAGGCGAGGTCGATGAACTTGTCTTCCAGCGCAATCACCGTGCGGCAGCATTCCCGGATTTTCTCGCGCAAGCTGTCCGTCATCACATTCGTTTCGTCGCAGAAGGCGTGGAACAGCTTGATCATGCCTTCGCAGTGAAGCGACTCGTCGCGGATCGACCAGGTGACGATCTGGCCCATGCCCTTCATCTTGTTGAAGCGCGGGAAGTTCATCAGCATCGCGAAGGAGGCAAACAGCTGCAACCCTTCCGTGAACGCACCAAACACCGCCATCGAGACGGCAATGTCCTCGTGCGTCTCGCAGCCGAACTGGCCGAGATAGTCGTGCTTGGCCGCCATCTCCTTGTATTCCATGAAGGCGGAGAATTCCGAATCCGGCATGCCGATCGTCTCGAGCAGCAGGGCATAGG
>JBGTKE010000158.1:0-7020 GCA_041744775.1 Hyphomonas sp.
CGCAAGCCCGCCTGGGCCGCGCCGAGCGCCGCGCGCAGGCCCGATCCGCCGGCGCCGACAACGACGACGTCGTAGGTGTGATCGATCCAGTTATAGCTGCTCATGTATACCCTGTCTTTCGCCTTGCGCCTCAGCCGCCCGTCCAGATACGCAGCACCGACATCACCACCACGACGAACAGGCCGGCGGCGAAGAAGGTGTTGAGAATCTGCAGCGCAGCGCGCGTGCCCGGCTTACCGATGTAGTCTTCGATGATCGCCTGCATACCGAGGCGCATGTGGTAGAAAGCCGCGCCGGCCGTCAGCACGAGGAGCGTCGCGTTGAGCGGGGAGCTGACCCAGGTCAGCGCGTCGGCGTAGCCGCCAAGGGCGGCTTTCATCACCGAGAAGAGGAACCAGGGCACCAGTACGACCAGCGCGAGCGCGGTGACACGCTGGCGGATATGGTGGCTGGTGCCGGTCTTTGAGGCGCCGAGGCCGCGCGTGAGCTTCGCGGGCGTGACGTATTGGCGGTCTGACATCGTGTGTGCCCTGTTAGGAGAGGATCGCTGCCGCCATCAGGGCAATCGCCCCGACCAGCGCGAACGCATAGTTGAAGATCGAAACCTGGCTGGCGACCTTCGGCGAGAAGCCGAGGCCGGGGCCGTCCCACATCAGGTGGCGGATGCCATTGGCGAAATGGAACAATACGGCGAAAGCCCAGAGGAAGAGCAGGATCTGGCCCGGGATCGAGAAGGCGACGGCTTCAACCGCTGCATAGGCCTCCGGCCCGCTCGCCAGCGCGACCAGCCAGACGGTGATCAGCAGCGTCCCGCCGTACAGGCCCATCCCTGTGAAGCGATGCGTGATCGACGCCGCCATCGTGGCATGGAAGCGCCAGACCTGGAGGTGAGGGGAAAGCGGTCGCGAATCAGCCTTGGATGTGCCGGACATGACGTGGATCCTTGCGCGCCGTGAAAACACTTGGCCTCGCCTTCTAGGCGCCTCTATGGTCGTGTCAACGCAGGCAAAGACGGGAGCGACATTATGAAACTGACTGTCCTCGCGGCAGGCATCCTTGCCCTGTCCATGCCCGCATTTGCAGACCCGCTTGATCCGTTGATCGAGGCTTACGAATCCTATGTGATGGAAGGCGATCCGGCGGAAGCGGCCCGCGCGGCGGGCACGGCGCCTACGGGGTGGGGCCAGGTCCGGTGGAGGGATGTTGCAAACCGCGCCCAGACCGCCCGTGCATTGATGGAGGAAATCGAGGCTGCGGACACCGCGCGCACGGTCGATGCCGCCATCCTGAAACGCCTCCTTGCCGATGAAATCCGCGCCGATGAGCTCGATACGGCGCGCATCCCGTTCACAGGCGATTGGGGCTTCCAGGCCGCGCCGGTCTTCGCGGCGCTCCGCCTGCGTCTCAAGAACGAAGCCGATGTAGAGGGCTGGATCCAGAGACTGAATGATGTACCCCGCTACTTCGCCGAGAACCGCATCAACATGGCCCGCGGCATCACCACCGGCTGGACCGCCAACAAGGATCCGCTGGCGACCGCGCGGGCCCAGATCGAAGCCCAGATCGTCGACGATCCGGCGGCCAGCGAGCTGTACGCCCCGTTCCTGTCGCTACCGGAGGCGATCCCGCCGGAGGCCGCTGCCCGCCTGAAGGCCGACGGCCTTGCCGCCGTGTCCAACGCCGTCCAGGCCTACCGCGACACCGCCCGCTTCATCGACCTCGCCTATGCCCCGGCCGTGCGCGAACAGGCCGGCATCGCAGGTCTGCCGGGCGGTCGCGAGGCCTATGCCGCCGCCGTTGACGCACACACAGCCGGGGCCGGCTATTCGCCCGAGGAAATCCACGCCATCGGACTCACGGAAGTCGCCCGTATCCGCGCCGAAATGGACGGCGTGATGGCGGAAACCGGCTTCACCGGCAGCTTCGCCGAGTTCCAGGCCTTCCTGCGCACCGATCCGCAATTCTATGCCCAGTCGGACACCGAGCTGATGGACAAGGCGAAGGAGATTACCGGCCGGATCGATGCCATCCTGCCGCTATGGTTCAACCAGTTGCCCAAGCTCGGTTACACGGTCGATCCTGTCCCGCTCTCCATCGCGCCCGGCTATACCACCGGCCGTTA
The DNA here is from genome assembly GCA_041744775.1 of Hyphomonas sp. Lineage (GTDB taxonomy): Bacteria > Pseudomonadota > Alphaproteobacteria > Caulobacterales > Hyphomonadaceae > Hyphomonas. Next base: position 2,123 of record JBGTKE010000158.1, read on the forward strand.
TTCGCAAGGCGACCCCGCCGAAGGCCGCCAGGGCAGCTATCTCGTCAACACTTATGCCCTCGAGCAGCGTCCACTATACGAACTCCCAGCGCTCTCCGCCCACGAAGCCGTCCCCGGCCACCACCTTCAGATCGCGCTCGCACAGGAAATGTCCGGCCAGCCCCGCTTCCGGCAGGAATATTACGCCACTGCCTTCGGCGAAGGCTGGGGCCTCTATGCCGAGCGCATCGCGGGCGAAGCCGGTATCTACGAAACGCCGTACGAGCGCTTCGGCGCGCTGTCCTATGAAATGTGGCGCGCCTGCCGCCTCGTCGCCGATACCGGCCTGCACTGGTATGGCTGGACCCGCGCAGAGGCCGAGGCCTGCTTCATCGACAATTCCGCCCTCAGCCCGCTGAACATCGAGACCGAAGTCACCCGCTATATCGGCTGGCCGGGACAGGCGACCGCCTACAAGATCGGCGAGTTGAAAATCCGCGCCCTGCGCGCCGAGGCCGAAGCCGGTCTCGGCGACCGCTTCGACATCCGCGAGTTCCACGATGTCGTGCTCGGGCAGGGCGCCGTGCCGCTGGATGTACTGGACGCGCAAGTGAGGGTCTGGATGGCGGCCTACCCTAAACCCTGAACCTAAATCCGAGAGACTCCCATGCGTCCTTCCCTTACCGCGTTCGCCGCGATCCTGCTTGCTTCATGTGCTGCGCCTGCCGCAGATCTTGCGCCTGTCGTCGCACCGGAGCCGTCAGCAGCAGAGGCGCCCGCTCCACTCGCCAGCGATGCCGAAATCGACGCCTCCATCGCCGCGCCGCTGGAGCCGGCGGCCGCCGAAATGGAATGGAACGCGCCGTATGCGCCGTTCACGGTGATCGGAAACCTGCACTATGTCGGCTCGAAAACGGTCGGCGCTTACCTTATCACCACGCCGGACGGCCACTTCCTCGTTGACGGTATTGTGCCCCAGTCGGCGCCCCTGATCCTCGAGAATATTCGCGCCCTCGGCTTCGATCCGGCGGACGTGAAATACCTGTTGAACTCGCACGCCCATATCGACCATGCCGGCGGCCTCGCCGCTCTGAAACGCGCCACCCGCGCAACAATGATCGCCAGCGCCGCTGACAAGCCGATCCTAGAGGCTGGAGACGTTTTCTACGGCCCTTCCATGGGCATGAAGTTCCCGCCCGTGCGCGTCGACCGGATCATCGATGATGGCGAATCGCTCACCCTCGGCGGCGTCACGCTGACCGCCCATCTCACGCCCGGCCACAGGCCGGGGTGCACCTCATGGACCTTGCCCGTCACCGGCGCAGACGGCGCCGCGCACACGGCCTTCCTGCACTGCAGCTCAACCGTCGCCGGGCAGAAGCTGGTGCCGGAATCCTATCCCGGCATGATCGAGAGCTACCGCGCCACTTTCGAGAAGGTCCGCACGCTCGAGGCAGACATCTTCCTTGCCAATCACGACAACTTCTTCGGCCTCGCTGAAAAGCGCGCGCGCCTCGCCGCCGGTGATGCCAACGCCTTCGTGGATGCGGAGGAATTGCAGGCCTTCAACATCGCGATGGAAGAGGCCTTCGAAACCCGGCTCGCCATGGAAGAAGACATGGCGCGCTGATCCCGCACGCACCTTGTTCTTTGCCGTCTCCTGCGCCACATGTGCCGCCCATGCTCCGCTTCTTTGAACGCCGTATCGATCCGTTTCCGGAGACCCGTCCCGGCGTTCCGCCGAAGGGATTCCGCGCGTTCGTCTGGCATTATATCAAGGACGCCGCGCCCTGGCTGATCGCCATGTCCTGCTTCACCGCGCTGATCGCCGTCGGCGAAGTGGCGCTGTTCGGATTCCTGGGCGGCATCGTCGACTGGCTGTCGACGGCTGAGCGCGAAGGTTTCTTCGAGCGGGAAGGCGGCCGCCTCGCCCTGATGGCCGGCATCCTGCTGATCGGCCTGCCGCTCGCGACGCTCGGGCAGGCGCTGATCGTCTACCAGGGCCTGATGGGCAACGTGCCGATGAGCGCGCGCTGGCGCATGCACCGGCAGATGCTCGGCCAGTCGATGGGCTTCTTCGGCAACGAATTCGCGGGCCGCGTCGCCACAAAGGTGATGCAGACAGCGCTGTCGGTGCGCGAAGTCGTGATGAAGATCCTCGACGTCTTCGTCTTTGTGCTGGTCTATTTCGTCTCGGCGCTTGTGCTGATCAGTTTGGCGGACTGGCGCCTCGCCGCGCCGCTCATCCTCTGGCTTGCCGTCTATGCCTGCCTCCTCTGGTATTTCGTGCCGCGACTCGGGAAGATCGCCGAGAAACAGGCCGATGCCCGCTCGATCATGACGGGCCGGATCGTTGATTCGTACACGAACATCCAGACCGTGAAACTCTTCGCCCATTCGGGCCGTGAGGAAACCTACGCGAAGGACTCCATGTCCGGATTCCTCGATACCGTGCACGGCCAGATGCGCCTCGTCACGGGCTTCAACGTCATCGTCTATCTCAACAATTCGCTGCTTGTCTTTCTGATCGCCGCCTCGGGTATCCTGCTCTGGACCGGCAATCTCGTCGGAGCTGGCGCTGTCGCCGTGGCCGTCGGTCTTGCCCTGCGCATGAAGGCGATGTCGCAATGGATCATGTGGGAAGTTGCGGGCCTCTTCGAGAATATCGGCGTCGTCTATGACGGCATGGAGATGTTCGACAGGCCGGTCGCTGTGGTCGATGCCCCGGGCGCCGCCGCTCTGCCACGCGCCCGGGGCGATGTCCGGTTCGAGAACGTTGCCTTCCATTATGGCAAGGGAGGGGGCGTGATCGACGGCCTGTCCCTCGCCATCCGCCCCGGCGAGAAGATCGGCCTCGTCGGCCGCTCCGGCGCCGGCAAGACAACGCTGACCAACCTGCTGCTGCGCTTCTATGATGCCGAAGGCGGCCGCATCCTCGTGGACGGGCAGGACATTTCCAAGGTTACGCAGGAATCCCTCCGGGCACAGATCGGTGTGGTGACGCAGGACACGTCGCTCCTGCACCGCTCGATCCGCGAGAACATCGCCTATGGCCGCCCCGGCGCCACCGACGACGAAATCCGCACGGCGATCGGCAAGGCTGCGGCCACCGACTTCGTTGAAGTGCTGGAAGACGCCAAGGGTCGCCGCGGCCTCGAGGCACATGTCGGCGAGCGCGGCGTGAAACTCTCCGGCGGCCAACGCCAGCGCATCGCGATCGCCCGCATCTTCCTCAAGGACGCGCCGATCCTGATCCTCGACGAGGCCACCTCCGCCCTCGATTCCGAAGTCGAAGCGGCGATCCAGGAACACCTGTTCGAACTGATGGAAGGCAAGACCGTGATCGCTATCGCCCACCGTCTCTCCACCATCGCTGCAATGGACCGCCTCGTCGTACTCGACGAAGGCCGCATCATCGAACAGGGCACACATGACGAACTCGTCCAGGCCGGCGGCCTCTATGCCGACCTCTGGGCCCGCCAGTCTGGCGGCTTCCTCGTCCAGCCGGAACGGATCGAAGCCGAAGACGTGGCGGCGGAGTAGGGGACCCATGAAGTTCACGATCATCGAGACCGGGCAGGTGCCCGCCGCGATCCGGGATCAGTTCCCGGACTATCCGGAAATGTTTCGCCAGATGCTGGCGCGCGTCGACGGCGCCATCGCCTGCGAGACGGTCTCTATCGTCAAGGGTGATGCCTTGCCCGATCCCGCCACACTCGGCGCTGTCCTCTACACCGGCTCGCCCGCCGGCGTGTATGACCCCGAGCCATGGATCCCGCCGCTGAAGGCGTTCATCCGGAACGCCGCGACCGCGCGCACCCCGCAGGTCGGCATCTGCTTCGGCCACCAGATCATGGGCGAGGCGCTGGGCGGCAAGGTTGTGAAATCGGAGAAGGGCTGGGGCGTCGGCCGCCACACTTACGAGATTGTCCAGTGCCCGGACTGGAGCGTCAGCCCGTGCCCGTCCGCGCTCAGCGTCGCGGTCAGCCATCAGGACCAGGTTGTCGTGCGTCCACCGTCCGCCGCCGTCATTGCCCAGTCTGCCTTCACGCCATTCGCAGGCCTCGACTACCAGGGCTTCCCGGCAATCAGTTTCCAGTGCCACCCCGAGTTCGAACCTGATTATGCCGCCGCCCTCTACAATGCCCGGCGCGGCACGCTAGGAGACGAGAGAGCCGGGGCCGCCTTGGCTTCACTCGCAGGCGACGGAGACCGCCGCTTCCTCGCCGACTGGATCGTCACTTTCCTGCGCGCCGCGCGTTAACCCCGAGATGCAGGCGCCACTTCCCCTTTGGCGCGAAAACTGCACAAGTCCGCCTGAAGATGTGCGCCCCTTCGGAGAGCGCTCCCACCCGTTTCACGGAGATAAACATGCTGCCGAAGCCGCGTACCGATATTGTCCAGAACACGCTCGAATTCGAGATCCTGCCATTGGTGAAGCCGACAGGTTTTCGCGAATACGACGCCCGCTGGTGGTTCAACGGAATCGGCCACGAAAAACCGGCGGAGCTGAACCTGACCGGCGTCCAGGCCCTCGGCCTCGGCATGGCGACGCTCTTCCACGAACTCGGTGTGACGCCCAAGGTCGTCACCGGCCATGATTTCCGCTCGATCAGCCAGCCGATCAAGAACGCGCTCACCCTCGGCCTCGTCGCCGGTGGGTGCGAAGTGCTGGATGTCGGCCTCGCCCTCTCGCCCATGGTTTACTGGAGCCAGTTCGAACTCGACGCCGCCTGCTGCGCCATGGTCACCGCTTCGCACAACGAAAACGGCTGGACCGGCGTCAAGATGGGCGCGGGCCGCCCGCTGACCTTCGGCCCGGACGAGATGGGCCGCCTGAAGGAGATCGTCATGGGCGGCCACTTCAAGCCCCGCGCCGGCGGCAGCCATTTCCGCGTCGACGGCATCCGCGAGAAATA
>JBGTKE010000159.1:0-2694 GCA_041744775.1 Hyphomonas sp.
GGCGCGCTGCAGGGCTTCGAGAGCCCGGTCCAGGCTGCGCGCGCCGTGATGGAACGCACGCCCAACGTTCTGCTCGTCGGCGAAGGCGCCGCAAACTTCGCCGCGTCAAAAAACCTTGCCCGGGTGACAGACCCGAAGACCTATTACCGCGCCGTCGTCGAAGACACCGAGCAGGAAGATGCCCCGCCCCCCGATCCCAACATGGGCACGGTCGGCGCCGTCGCACTCGACATCTACGGCGACCTCGCCGCCGCAACCTCCACCGGCGGCGTCCTATTCAAAACCCCCGGCCGCATCGGCGACACGCCGATCATCGGGGCCGGCACCTGGGCCGACGAGCGCTGCGCCGTCAGCTGCACCGGCCTCGGCGAATACTTCATCCGTGCCAATGCCGCCGCCGATGTCTCGGCCCGCATCCGCTACGGTAATCAGCCTTTCGAGGAAGCCGTCCACGGCGCCCTCGACGACGTCAAACGCCTCGGCGGCAATGGCGGCATGATCGCCGTCTCGGCCAGCGGCCAGCTTGCCTGGGGCTTCAACTCGTCCGGCCTGAAGCGCGGCCTCGCCGATTCGCGCGGGCGTTTCGACGTGGCGACCTTCCTGTGATCATCGTCTTCTGGGTTCTTGCGGCGCTTCTTGCCTTCGCCATCCTGCTCGCCGCGCAGATGCGTATGCTCTTGTCGATCGTCCTGCGCCGCGCGCTCGCCGCAAAATTCGGCGGCAAGCATACCGACGCGGCCTACCGCACCGCCATTTATGATGCCGGGCGCGCCGCTCCGGACTCCCAGCACGCCCTCTATCTGTCCACGGAATATCCGAAACCGGTGGCTCACCTCATCCTTGCCCGCCGCGTCGCATTGATCGCGCCCGGCCTGCTTCTTCTCCTCGTCCTCGCCGGACGCTTCGCTCTCGGGGTGATCTGACATGCGCGGCTTCTTCGCCATCGGCGCCGAGCGCATTTCCAAGCCGATGAACCTCGGCGCCCTTATGCGCACCGGCCATGCCTTTGGCGCAAGTTTCGTGTTCTCGATCAATGCCGCAAAGAACATCAGGGAAGGCCACTGGGCGGATACGTCCAAGAGCGAAGGCCAGATCCCCTTCTACCAATGGGACTCGGTCGACGAGATGCAGCTGCCGCGCGGCTGCCAGCTGGTCGGCATCGAACTGACGGACGACGCCATCATGCTCCCCTCGTTCCGCCACCCCCCGCAGGCCGCCTATATCCTCGGACCCGAGAAGGGAAATCTCTCGCCCGCGATCCTCGACCGCTGCGCGCATGTCGTCAAGATCCCGACCAGGTTCTGCATCAATGTCAGCCTGGCCGGCGCGCTGGTCATGTACGACCGCCACCTTTCGATGGGCGGTCACGCCCCCCGCCCGATCATGCCCGGGGGTCCGGACGCCCCGCGCCGCAAGCACGTTGCGGGCCCGGACCGGCCGAAACCTGGCAGCTGACGCGCCTATTCCTGCGTGCTAACGAAGGCGTCGCCGCGTGGGGAGGATGCACATGCCGACAGAGACCGAATGGCCCGTGAAGACGCGGGAAATGCACAGCCATCATTTCGATTCCACAATCTGGAACGACCTCGCTTTCCGCGACGACGACATCATCATCGCCACCTATGCCAAATCCGGCACCAGCTGGACCCAGCAGATGATCGCCCAGATGATGTTCGGCGGCGATCCGGACCTTGCCGTCGCCGAAATGTCGCCCTGGCTCGACCTGCGCGTCCCGCCGAAACAGGTGAAGCTGCCGGAAGTCGAGGCGCAGACCCATCGCCGGTTCATCAAGACCCATCTTCCGGTTGATGCGCTCGTCTTTTCTCCCCGCGCCAAATACATCTATATCGGCCGCGACGCGCGCGATGTCGTCTGGAGCCTCTACAACCATCACGTCAATGCCAACGCGCTCTGGTACGATGTCCTCAACAACACGCCCGGCCGCGTCGGGCCGCCGATTGCTCCGCCCCCGGAGGATATTCGCGTCTACTGGCATGACTGGATGGAGAAGGACGGCTACCCCTTCTGGCCCTTCTGGGAAAACGTCCGCTCCTGGTGGGCGATCCGCGACCTGCCGAATGTGCACATGGTTCACTTCTCGGACCTGAAGCGCGACATGCCCGGCGAGATGCGCCGCATGGCGACCTTCCTCGACATCAAGATCGACGAAACCCGCTGGGACCGGATCGTCGAATACTGCCGTTTCGACTGGATGAAGGCGAATGCCACGAAGTCGGTACCCCTCGGCGGCGCCTTCTGGGACGCCGGCGCGGAGGTGTTCATCAACAAGGGCGTGAACGGACGATGGACCGAGACGCTGACAGAAGCCGAGTCCGCCGCCTATGAGGCGCGGGCCGTGGCCGAACTGGGACAGGCATGTGCCGACTGGCTGAGGACCGGCGAGATGAGGTGATCAGCGACCGCCGAGAATCCGCTGGATGAAGCCCAGCATGCCGGTGAACTGCAGGCCGCCATCGCGCACCGCAAGCGCGTAACAGACCTCGCCCGCGTCGCCGGCGGGTTGGTGAACATCGTCCGGCCCGTTGATGACCACATCGCCGGGACCATAGCTGCCGCGCTCGTCGGAAAAGCCGCCGGTCACGACCAGCGTGTATTCACTGCCCGCATGCGTGTGGCGCGGAATCCTCGCGCCGGGCGCAATCCGGTAGAGTTCCGTCTCCAGCTGGGATCCGG
>JBGTKE010000160.1:0-2211 GCA_041744775.1 Hyphomonas sp.
GGCCTCTATCCGACCTACGGGTGCGGTGTGAGGCGGAGTATAACTCCGGACGGAGGGGTGCGGCGCAAGTTCTGGCCGGATATTTTTCAACGCGTTGATGCGTATACGGATTTTTTGGTTGGGCGGGGTGGTTCTTGTTGCCTTACTTCTGGCAACCGCTGCAATAAAACGTCGACCGGCCCGATTGCACGATCCGCTTCACCGCCGCGCCGCAGCGTTTGCAGGCCTCGCCCTCGCGGTCGTACACGTCGAACCGGTGCTGGAAGTAGCCGAGGTTTCCGTCTGTCCCTGCAAAGTCCGAGATCGAGGAGCCGCCTGCGGCGATTGCCTCGGCAATTACCGCATTGATGGCCGGTGCGAGCCTTCCGGCGCGCAAGCCCGGCACGGAGCGGGACAGGCGTTTTGGCGAGATGCCTGAACGGTAGAGCGCCTCGCAGACATAGATGTTGCCGAGACCGGCGATGATCGACTGATCCAGCAATGCCGCCTTGATCGGCGCGGCCTTGCCGCTGAGCGCGGTGTCGAGATAGGCGGCGGAGAAGGCGTTCGACAGCGGCTCCGGGCCCATTGTCCTTAACCTTGGGTATGAATCGAAATTCGCGGCGGGCCAGAGTTCCATAAAGCCGAACCGGCGGGGGTCGTTGTAGGTGACGGTCTCGCCGCCCTCCATGTGGAAGACGACATGGTCATGCGCGGTCAGGCCGCCGGTCTCGTGGTGGAACTCGCCCTGCAGGGTCCCGCCAATAGTGAACCGCCCCGTCATGCCGAGATGCATCACGAGAACCTCGCCCGTGGAGAGATGTGCCGTCAGGAATTTCGCCTGCCGCGCGAGACGGTCGATCCGCGCATTCGCCACCCGTTCGGCAAACCGTTCGGGCAGGGGAAAGCGCAGGTCCGCCCGCCGCTGGTCCAGCCGCAGGATGCGTCTTCCCTCCATCACGGGGGCAAGTCCGCGGCGAACTGTCTCGACTTCGGGCAATTCAGGCATCGTTATCGCATATACGCTAAGCCGGAGGCGGCATGTAAGGTGGCATCGCATGGCAGAGACCGACGACACGCAGCGCAAGGTCTCCTTCGGGTTCGAGGAGGTGACGGAGGCCGAGAAGGTCGCCCGGGTCAAAGGCGTATTCCGCTCGGTTGCCTCGCGCTATGACCTGATGAATGACCTGATGAGCGCCGGCGTCCACCGCCTGTGGAAGCATGACGTGATGAACAAGGTGAACCCGCAACCGGGTGAACGCCACCTCGATGTCGCAGGAGGCACGGGCGAACTCGCGCGCGCTTTCCTGGAACTGGCCGACAAGGCCGGCGCCCGGCGCGGGGATACGCGCCCTGCCACCGCGATCGTCTGCGACATTAACGATGCGATGCTCGACGCCGGCAAGGCGCGGCCGGACAATGCGAAATGGGAAGGGCGCCTGGACTGGGTCTGCGCCGATGGCCAGAAGCTGCCATACCCCGATAAGAGCTTCGACGTGGTCACTGTCTCCTTCGGGATCCGCAACTTTGCGGACCGCGTCGCGGGCCTGAAGGAATTTCGCCGTGTACTGAAGACCGGCGGCCGCCTCGCTGTGCTGGAGTTCAGCCAACTAACGGCGCCAATTCTGCAAGAGGCCTACGACACCTACAGTTACGCCGTGATCCCGCGTCTTGGCGAGTTGATCGCCGGCGACCGGGGCAGTTACCAATATCTGGTGGAATCCATCCGTCAGTTCCCGGAACAATCGGTATTCAAGGCGGAATTCGAAGGCGCAGGCCTTGCCCAGGTCTCCGTCACCAATTATTCCGGCGGCATCGCCGCCCTGCACTTTGGCTGGGCGGCGTGAACATGGCCAGCCTAGTTCTCGTCGACCTTGATACCGTCTTCGCCGACCGATATCTCGACGCCGCTCGGGCCGCCGTCACCTTCGGTGAAGTAGTAGATGCCGAAGGCGACCGCTGCGGCCACCAGGATGCCAACGATCAGGTACAGGAAATTATTGGATGAGGGGGATTCGGGCATGACAGGACTCTCTCTCTGTAAAACGGTATCTGTTTCAAAACGCGCGGGCGGCGTCTTTGGTTCCATCGCGCCAGGATTTCGCTAGATGGGCGCGCTGGGCGACTATTGGCGGTTGATGCGCGCGGGCACGGCGCTTGCGCGGCACGATGTCGTGCTGCCGGGCGCTTACCACTCCCGCCTGCCAATCCCGGCCCGGGTCGCAGGCAGCC
>JBGTKE010000161.1:0-7442 GCA_041744775.1 Hyphomonas sp.
GGCTTCGCCCCGGGCTCGGCGCGCGTCGCTGGCGGCGGCCTGCGCGAGCGCGTCGGGATTGACGAAGAGGACGGATTGCAGGCGGGGGCCGGCATCGTCGATGGCCGCGATGCGGGCGAGATAGGCCTGCGTGAGCTGCGCGGAAGTGACATCGCCGCTGGCGAGGGCTTCAGCGAGTTCGGGAAGCGTTTTGGCCGGCCAGCCGATGGCCTCGTAGCTGTCGAGAGGCTCGGCGGCAGGCGGTTCTTCAGCGGAGTTAACAGGCGGGGGTGAGGCTTCGAGCGGACTGGCGCACGCAGCGAGTGCGATGAGACCGAGCGCGGCGGCGAAGGTGCGTTTCATGAGGCGTCTCCCGTGTCCGGGTGTACGGTAACGCGGATGGCGGCGAGAGCAAGGGGCGGAACATTCCGGCGCCCGAGGGGTTAGGAATGTGACATGTCGAAAGTCCACCTCCTGCTTTTCCTCCGTCATGCAGCGGCGGCTCTGGTGTTTGGGTTGCTAGGTGCGCCGGCCTTCGTGGCCGGGGCCCAAGCGCCGGAACAAGCCGAACCGGCAAGTCCCGACCCCCTCATTGCAACATCGGCGGCAGACGATTCCGAAATCGAAGAACGGATCGCGGCCATCTTTGCCCAGATCGATTCCCTGAATTCGGTCACGGTGAGCGTTCAGGACGGCGTCGTTACGCTCGGCGGCACTGCGGCGAACGTCTCTGCTTCAGACCGGGCGGAGCAGATCGCGCTACGGCTGCAAGGCGTCGTGACGGTCGAGAACCAAATCGACCGCACACTGACCATCGAAGAGGGCGTATCGCCTTTGATCGGCTCGTTTCAGGGCCGGATGCGCAGCTTCTACCGTTCCCTGCCGCTTTACGGTTTGGCGCTCGGCGTGTTTCTGGCCATTGCATTGCTGGCAAACATGCTTGCCGGTTGGAAAGGCTTGTGGCGGCGACTGATGCCCAATCCGTTCCTCGGAGAGCTGATTTCAGGCGCGGTCAGACTGGTCGGCATCCTCATCGGCCTTGTCGTTGCGATGAACATGCTCAGCGCCATGGCGATGATGGGAACGATTCTCGGCGGCGCCGGCGTCATCGGCCTCGCGCTGGGCTTTGCGGTGCGGGACACGCTGGAGAACTACATTTCCTCGATCATGCTCAGTGTGCGCCAGCCCTTCCGGGCGAATGACCACGTCGTAATCGATACGCACGAGGGAAAGGTTGTGCGTCTCACGTCACGCTCGACCGTGCTGATGACCCTGGACGGCAATCACCTCCGCATTCCGAACTCGGCAGTCTTCAAGGCCGTCATCCTCAACTACACGCGCAATCCCGAACGCCGGTTCAACTTCGACCTCGGCGTGGATGCAAACGACGACCCCGTGGCGGCGATGCAGCAAGGCCTCGCCGCGCTGAACAACCTCCCGTTCATACTGACGACACCCGCGCCGGAAGCGTACATTGAGACCGTTGGCGATTCCAACATCATGCTGAGCTTCCACGGATGGCTGAACCAGGAGGCTACCAATTTCCGGAAGGCCCGGGGTCTCGCCATCAGCGCGACCAAGGATGCCCTCGAGACCGGCGGCTTCACCTTGCCCGAGCCGATCTACCGGCTGCGTGTAGAAGGCGGGGGCGAACCCGCGCCTGCACCTGCCAGGGCCCGTCCCGGTCCGAAAGCGCGCAAGCCGGTTCAGGACCAGGATCCCGAGACTGCCGCAGATGTCGCGCCGGACCACCACATCGACCGCAAGGTCAACGAGGAACGGGCCGGATCCGCCGAGGACGACTTGCTGGATGCCGGCCGGCCGGTCGAATGAGGTTCAGCGGGCGAACTTCTTGAACTTCAGGCGTTTGGGGTTGGCGGCGTCTTCGCCGAGGCGGCGTTTCTTGTCTTCGAGGTAGGAGGAGAAGTCGCCCTCGAACCATTCGACATGGCTGTCGCCTTCGAAGGCGAGGATGTGGGTCGCCATGCGGTCGAGGAACCAGCGGTCGTGCGAGATGACCACGACGCAGCCGGGGAAATTGTCGAGGCCTTCTTCGAGGGCCTGCAGGGTTTCCACGTCGAGGTCGTTGGTCGGTTCGTCAAGCAGCAGCAGGTTGTGGCTGCCCTTGAGCATCTTGGCGAGGTGGACGCGGTTGCGCTCACCGCCGGACAGGATGCCGACCTTCTTCTGCTGGTCCGTGCCCTTGAAGTTGAAGGCGCCGACATAGGCGCGCGACATGACGGTGACGCCGCCGAGGTCGATGACGTCCGTACCGCCGGAGATTTCTTCCCAGACGTTCTTGTTCGCATCGAGCTTGTCGCGGCTCTGGTCGACATAGCCGATCTTGACCGTCTCGCCGACGCGCAGGGCGCCCTTGTCGGGTTTTTCCTGGCCGAGGATCATCTTGAACAGGGTCGACTTGCCGGCACCGTTCGGGCCGATCACGCCGACGATGCCGCCGGGGGGCAGCTTGAAGGAAAGGTTGTCGATCAGGACGTTGTCGCCGAAGGCCTTGGAGAGGTTTTCCGCTTCCAGCACGACGCCGCCGAGGCGGGGTCCGGGCGGGATGCGGATCTGCGAGGTCATGACCTGCTCGCGCTCGGCCTCGGACGCCATCTTTTCATAGGCGTTGATACGCGCCTTGGATTTTGCCTGACGCGCCTTCTGGCCGGAGCGAACCCATTCGAGTTCCTTGGCGAGGGTGCGCTTGCGGCCGACATCCTCGCGCGCCTCCTGCTCCATGCGTTTCGCCTTCTGCTCAACCCAGCCGGAATAGTTACCCTGGAAGGGCACGCCGCGGCCGCGGTCGAGTTCGAGGATCCAGTTGGTGATATCGTCGAGGAAGTAGCGGTCGTGCGTGACGAGGATCACGCAGCCGGGGAAGTTGATCAGGTAGTTCTGCAGCCAGGCGACGGTTTCGGCGTCGAGGTGGTTGGTCGGTTCGTCCATCAGGATCATGTCGGGTTTCGACAGGAGCAGCTGGCAGATCGCGACGCGGCGGATCTCGCCCCCTGAGAGGGTGGTGACGTCGGCGTCGTTTTCGGGGCAGCGGAGCGCATTCATCGCCATCTCGATCTTGGAATCGATGTCCCAAGCATTGGCCGCATCGATCTGCTCCTGCAGCGCCGTCATCTGCTCCATCAGTTCGTCGGAATAATCCTCGCCGAGCTTCTCGGAAATCCCGTTGAACTGGTCGATCATGATCTTTTCGGGACAGGTGGCGGCGATGTTTTCGAACACGTTTTTCGTGGCGTCGAGCTTCGGCTCCTGCGGCAGGTAGCCGACTTTCACGCCCTCGGCGGCCCAGGCCTCGCCGACGAAGTCCTGGTCGACGCCGGCCATGATCCGCAGCAGGGTCGACTTACCCGAACCGTTGACGCCGACGACGCCGATCTTTGCATCCGGCAGGAAGTTCAGGTGAATGTTTTCAAACACCTTCTTGCCGCCGGGATAGGCCTTGGTGAGGCCCTGCATGTGAAAGACGAACTGGGGACCGGCCATGGGCGGGTGTTCCTTTGCAGGCGTGAAACGGGGATCAGCGCGCGATGTGGCGCGCCGCGCGGCGAAGATCAAGCGCTAAGCGCGGCAGGGTCAGGGCGCAGAGGTGAAGGGGTTCAGGATGGTCACGCCGTCCAGAACGCGGCCGGTCTGCATGTCCTCGCTAAAAAGCGTGTCGCACCCCGCCAGTTGCGCAGCGGCCACGACGGCGCTGTCCCAATAGTGAAAGCCGGTCTGTTGCCGGATCGACAGCGCGCGATCAACCATCTCGATACTCGTTTCCACGATGCGGAACCGCTTCCAGCTGTCAATGAACTCGCAGGCGAGATCGTGAGTCAGGGCGCCGGGGCGTGTCTGGCGGGTCACCTGAACATAGAATTCCTGCAGCACCTGAACCGACAGGACGAGATCGTTCCTTCGCTGCAGCAAATCGATGGCCAAGGACTTCTTCAGATACTCGCCCGGTTCAGCGGAGTCGCTGATCGAATAGATCAGAATGTTGGTATCCAGAAAGGATGCCAACTCGCCTACTCGCGGTAGAGATCGCGGCGTTCGAGATTGTCCCGAGCCGAGAAGCCTTGAACTTTCGCCCTCGCAGCTCGCTCTTTCAATTGGAGCGCCTCTCGCCGGACGTCACGCTCATGCAGGTTGCGGACGACACCTGCGGCAAGTAGGGCGGATTCCATCCATGCCTTCACGAGTTCGCCGATGGGTTTACCCTCGCGCTTGGCCAAAGCCTCGAGCCTCTCATAGGTTTCATCGTCGACGGGAATTGAGTGGAACTTCATGGGAGAAATATACGAAAGTCCGGGCCAATGCGCAATTGCAGCTGGTTTTCTGTTACGGCGTGGGCGCAAAGCCCTCGCTCAGGCGGCGCTCGGCGATGAGGGACTTCAGGTGGTTGCCGTCATGGGCGGGGATCACGGCGAGGTCCGGGTTGGCGGCCATGAGGTCGTACAGCGCGCGCAGCTGGGCCTTGACGGCGGTGCGGTTCTCGTTGGGGTCGAAGAGCATGTACTGGGTCAGCACGGGGCGTGTGGTCAGCGTTTCGATGGCATCGAGAGACCAGGCGACATCGCCGATCAGCAGGGACTCGCGACCGTCCTGCGTGCGGATGAACACCAGCTGGCTGCCGGGCGTATGACCGGGCACCGGGACGATGACGACCCCGGGGGCGATCTGCTGGACGCTGCCGTCGAGGCGGGGCTCCAGTCCGGCAATAGCCGGGTCGAGCGTGCCGCGGGCAAATACAGGCAGGGTGGCGATCTGAGGCGCGTTCAGCACCAGGCGGGGCGCGAGGGCGGCCGGGTCCGGGTGGCGGGCGACCGCCATGACGTGGTCCAGATGTTCATGCGTCAGGAGGACCTGATCGGCGGCCAGCATGGCGGCGGTAAGCGCGTCATAGGCGGCAGGGTCAAACGCCCAGTCGGCCTCGGATTGTTTCATCCCAAGAGCTGTTTCGGCGTCGATGGCGCCGTCGATGACAAGGGTCCGGTCCGGCCAGACGACCTGGATAGAACTGTAGGTCGTGTTCCAGTCGGTGCCAAAGCCGCCGGCGCGGGCGGCGAAACCGGGGGCCTTGTCGCGGCCAACCTCGAGGACGCGGATCTCGGTGGGCAAGGCGGCGGCGTCTTCCGGCATCAGCGCGCGCCAGTCTTCGATGACGAGAAGGCCCGGCGCCTCATCAGGCGCCTTGGAGTCCGCCAGAAGCAGCCACCAGAAGGCTCCTGCAAAGACGGCGATAAGCGCGGCGGCAACGATAAGGATTGTACGTAACATTTTGGTCCTCCCCGAGGCATGGGCGGAGGAAATCACATCGCGCGATCAAAAGGGAAGTAGAATCGAACCGGGCTCGCCCCCGCGCGCCCAAGGACAAGGTGACAGCGCCGGATTCGCGGCTAGTGTCGCGCGGTTGCCGGAGTGACCCTGATGCCCGCCTTCCAGCCTACCGCCGCGCAGTTCCGCGCGTTTCGCGATGACCCGCATGAGGGGCCGGTGACGCAGGTGAACCTGCTGAAGTTCCGCGTGAAGGCAGAGTATCCGCCGGGCGAACCGGAGCACGGCAAGGAAATCAGCGGGCGGGAGGCGTATGCGCGGTATTCGGAGGCGTTCACGGCGGCGATGCAGGAAGTGGGCGGGGTGACGCTGCTGCTCGCGGATACAGAACGCTACTTCATTGGCGGGGGGGACTGGGACGGGGTGCTGGTGAACCATTTCCCGAACCGGCAGGCCTTCATCGCGACGCTGAACCACAAGGACTACAAGGAGATAGCGCGTCACCGGGAGGCGGGGCTTCTTTGTCAGGAGCTGATCGTGACGCGGCCAACCTGGGCGGGTGGGGAGAAGACATGAGCGGATACGAAATCTATGGCGCGCTGGGCTCGCCCTACTCGCTGAAGGTGCGCGCGGCGATGCGGGCGAAACGCTTGCCGCATACATGGACGGGCGTGACGGCGGAGGACCGGGGCCGGGTGATGCCGAACGTCAAGGCTCAGGTGATCCCGGTGATCCGGACACCGGAGGGAAACTGGACGAATGACTCGACGCCGTTCCTGCTGGGCCTTGAAGGCGAAGGGCGGGCGCTTGTGCCTACTCACCCGAAGCTGCGATTCGTCTGCCTGCTGATCGAGGACATGGCGGACGAGTGGTTCATGAAGGCGATGTTCCACTACCGGTGGGCCTACGCGGAAGATGCCGAATGGTGCGCCAACTGGCTAATGTTCGACTCGCTGCCGAATGCGGGGCGTGAGGGCGTGGAGAAGATGGCGGCGACCATCCGTGCCCGGCAGATTTCGAGGATGGCGCTGGTCGGCTGCACACCGGAGACAGCGCCGGTGATCGAGGCAAGCTGGAAACGGACCTGCCGGGCGCTGGAAGCCATGGCGACGGGGCCGGCGCGGTTCCTGTTCGGCGACCGGATCTCGCTCGCGGACATTGCCCTCTACGGGCAGCTGAAGGTGATGAGTGTGGACCCGACACCAATGGCCTGGCTGCGGGCGGAGACTCCCTACCTCTATCGCTGGCTGGACCTTGCCGATGATGCGAGCGGGCTGGAGGGTGAGTGGCTGGCGCCGGACGCGGCGATTTCTACCGGACCCGTCAAGGCACTGTTGGCGCAGGTGGGCGATACCTACCTGCCTTTCCTGAAGGCGAATGCCGAAGCACTCGCCTCGGGAGCGGAGACATTCGAGGTGAGGCTGGAAGGCCAGCGCTTTGCACAGGGCGTGTTCAAGTATCAGGCGAAGTGTCTCGACACACTCCGGGCTGGCTGGAAGGGGCTCGGCGCAGATGATAGAGCGGCGCTGCGCGCGTTGATCGGCGAAGGAGCCGCAATTCTTGACTGACCTCTACTCTCCCATTGCGCGGCTGCTCCACCATCGCACGCAGCGCCTTGTCAAGGGCGAGCCGGTCGCATTGCCGATTGTTGCCTCGTCCACCTTCCACCAGCCGGGCGATCCGGATGGCACGCATTTCTATGGCCGCAACGGGAACCCGACTGTCGAGGAAGTCGAAGAGGAAATCGGCATCATCGAGGACGCGGACGTTGTTCTGTTCCCGTCCGGCATGTCGGCAATTGCGGCGGTGTTCTACGGTCACCTCCGGCCGGGTGACCGGGTGCTGGTACATGCCGATGGCTATTACAATGCGCGCGGACTGCTGGCGGCGCAGTTCGAGCCGATGGGCGTCCATGTTCACTCCATCGCCACATCGGATTTTGCGTCTGCGGATTTTGCCGGTGTGAAACTGGCGCTCATCGAGACGCCGTCGAACCCCGGGCTGGATGTGTGCGACATTGCGGCGGTGGCCGCGAAGGCGAAGGCGGCCGGCACGATCCTCTTGGCGGACAACACGACCGCGACGCCGCTCTGCCAGCGCCCGCTTGATCTGGGGGCGGACGTTTCGGTGATGGCCGACACCAAGGCAATGGCCGGGCATTCGGACATTCTCGCCGGGCATGTGGCGAG
>JBGTKE010000162.1:0-7276 GCA_041744775.1 Hyphomonas sp.
TCCAGGCGGTATCGGCGGGCAGCAGCAGCGAGACGGGACCCGGCACCGGGCTGAAGCTCGCCTCCCATGCCTGCGCGGCCAGGTCGCCGGCTTCGGCAACGCTGTTGGCCGACTTGATCCACACCGAGTTCGGCCCCGCAAGTCCAAGGATGTTCGAGGTCAGCGGCGCGTCATAGCGCAGGTGCGGCACGGCATGGTCGCCGATCACATTGATCATCGGCGTCCAGGCGCGTCTGGCATTGTGGATATTGGCGCCGCCGTTGAGATAGCCGGCGCCGAGATGGAGCAGCGTCATCGCCGGATTGCCGGTGACGCGCGCATGACCGTCCGCCGCTCCCGTCGCCACGCCCTCGAACAGGCAGAGCACGGAATGGATCCGCGGCTCATGATCAAGCGCGGTGACGAGGTGCATCTCCGAGGTGCCGGGATTGGCAAAACAGGCGGTGACGCCGTGATCGGCAAGGGTCGAGACGAGCGCCTCGGCACCTGTCTTCACGTCGCTGATCGTGTCTGCCATGTCGGCCTCCCAAAGCACCTGGCAGGCTGCTTAGGCGAATTCAGCGGGCAGCGCAAAAGCGAAACGGGCCGCAAGGCGAACAGGAAGCAAGGGGAGCTTCGTCATTCGTCCCGCGGCCCGCCATAGCCAAAGGGGAATGGCTGGGCTGCAGCATTCGCTACAGCTTGCGCGGGATTATACATACCGGATGCCAGAAATCGAGCCTTTTTAAACCGCGCCGGCTGCATACCACCGGTACGTTTGGCGGCCGCCGTTTCACAGCAGGAACTTTCCAGCCAAGTCGTCCGGCGCATACAGCAGATCGATCTGGCGGGCACGCAACTCCTGAGTGCGGGACTGGTTGATGTAGCCCTTCTCGGTGATTTCGCCGACGTCCGCCTGAGGCGGCGTCGTCTGCAGAAGCAGCCGGGCGATCCGCGCCGATGCGTTGGAATTCTTCCGGTTGTGCGCAGCGAGTCCCTCGCGGATCGCTGCTTCAACCGCGGGGTGACGGACGAGTTCTTCCAGCGGCAAGGCCGCGCCGGCGAGGCGCTGGCAATAGGCTTCGTTGAGAAATCCGAGCAGGCCGATCTCCTCGCGGTTGAGACCGCAGACGATGGCATCCGACAGCACGCCGCCGGTCGCCGCAACCGCGGCCACGCGCACCGATCCGGTCGACACCCAGGTGCCGCTGACCAGCTTGAATTCTTCCACCGTGCGCCCGTCGAAGGCGAGGCCTTTTTCCGGTACAGCGGCGTCGACGAACTTCACCGCGTCGCCGAGCCGGTAGAATCCCTCCTCGTCGAAGGCCTCGGCGGTCTTCTGCGGATTGCGGTAATAGCCCGGAGTAACATTGACGCCTTTCACACGCACTTCCAGCTTGCCGGCAGTAGGCACGAGCTTGAACGTGTTGCCCGGCAGCGGCAGGCCGATCAGGCCCATCGTGGCGTTCGGCCAGTGGACGTTCGACGCGGTCGGCGAAGTTTCGGTCGCCCCGTACTCGGCTGATAGCGAGATGCGCTGGCCGGTGACGCGCACGGCGACGACCTGGATACGCTCGTAGATGTCCTGCCCCATCGCCGCGCCACCATAGGCCATCGAGATGACGCGGGAGAAGAAGATTTCGGCCAGTACGTCGTCCTGCTCCAATGCGGTGGAGAGCGCGGCCCAGGCCTGCGGCACCGTGGTGTGCTGTGTCGTCGGGATTTCCTTCAGGTTACGGAGCATTTCCGGCAGGCGCTGCGGCGTCGGCGCGCCCTGGTCGATGTAGAGCGTGCCGCCCCAGTCCAGCAGGTTGTGCAGGATCGCATTGGCACCGTAGGTATGGCTCCAGGGCAGGAAGTTGACCATCACCTGCGCCCCGCCAGTGATCGCATCGAGGCGGTCCTCGTCCCAGACCGAGCGGATCATCTTGGCGTTCGCGGCAATCATGCCGTGGGTGTTGATCACCGCCTTGGGCTCACCGGTGGAGCCGGAGGTGAGCATGTATTTGGCGACCGTCGCGGGCGTCAGCGCGGCATAAGCGGCGTCGACCGCCGGCCCCGCCTGCCCTGCGAAATCCTCGAGGCTCACCGCGCGGGGTACCTTCGGCGAATTGCGCGAGTAAATCACAAGTCGGCCTTCGAGGTTCATGGCCGAAAGCGCACGCTGATACTCGGCGCCGTCCTCGACATAGATGAATTTCGGCTCGGTCAGCCGGTCGATATAGTTGAGGCGGACGAGGTCCTGACTCAGCAGCGCATAGGCGGGCGTCACCGGTACGACCGGGCTGCCGGCCCACATGGCGGCGTACATCAGCAGCGCAGTGTCGATGGAATTCTTCGACAGGATCATCAGCGGCGCCTGCGCCCCTGCGCCTTCGCTGAGGAAGGCCGCGGCGAGGCGTTTCACCTCCGCGAGACCCTCCGCATACGTCACTTCCCGCCAGCCTGCTTGCGCGGGGTCTTCCGGCCAGCGCTCGGCCAGCCAGACCTGATCCGGACGCTCCGCCGCCCACTTAACCAACGGCGCTAGCATGTGTGGCGGATGGGCTTTCAGCGGCTGGCCGCTTTCGAGATAAATCGTGCCGTCAAGGCGATGGTCGACCTTCACCTTGAGCGGAAGATAGGGCACTTCGCGGAACGGGATGTGGTTGGTGGTCATGTCAGTCTTCGTTTTCACCGTAAAAGAGTGCGCCATAATCTTCTCCGCCATAGAACGCGCGCAGGACACGCACAACTTGCGTATGATCATCGACATGAAAAAGAATGATGCCCTTCTGCCTCAAGACACAACTTTCGCCGTTCGACAAACCGTTTGGGGAACTCGGTCAGTGCGTCGACAGCAGTCCGGAAGTCCAGGAGGATCTCATCGGTCTTGGCGGGCTCGCCGGTCGTCCGGTCGAGATGTTCGCCGATCCGCCGTGGCCTCCGAGAGTGAGCATGACTTGATCATACTGCCGTCGCCGAAGGGGGTCAAACGGATCGGCCTAGGGGTCGAAGCCCTCATTCTCGATATAGACGACTTCCCCGCAATGCTTGCAGTGGACGGCGTCGCGGTCGTGCCGCGTTAGGCCGCAATTGGTGCATTCAACCTCGGCCTTGTCGGTCGGCGTGACCAGCGCTTTCAGGAGGCGCAGGAACAGCGTGACGCCGAGCAGCATGATGATGATCGGCAGGACCCTGCCGGTCCAACCGGTCAGGGTGACATCGCCGTAGCCGGTGGTCGTCAGGCTGGTGACTGTGAAGTAGAAGGCATCAAGATAATTGTGGACGTCGGAGCCCGGCTTGTTGACCTGGTCAGCATAGACCATCGCCGACATGATGAAGAGGAAAACGACGACATTGATCGCGCGTTCGATGACGACGCGGTGAAGCTGGAGGTAGCTCGAGATCGGGCTATGCTCACGCAGGAAGCTGAAGGCGCGCGCAATCCTCAGAGCCCGGATGATCCGGAGGAAGGCGTAGTTCTGCGTGATCAGGGGCGCGACCAGGGAGATCACCACGACGACATCGGCAATGTTCATCAGGCGAAGCATGAACCTGCGCTTGCGCGGCGCGATGTAGAACCGCGCGACAAGGTCGAGTGCGATGACGGCGCCGATCACATAGTCGAGCCAATAGTGATAGCCCTCACGCGGGATGAAGGGCGACACGAGGAAATAGCTGATCGTGACAATGTCAAAGATCAGAGTCGCCCAGCGAAAGGTAATCGGCCACTTGCCGACGCCCTCGTACAGCCATATCAGCCTCCGGCGCAGGCCAAGGGGCTTTCTGGCGGCAATTGGCTCGCTCAACCCGCCGGCTCCAGCGTTTCGTTGAAGCGGATGGGTTGGCCGGCGCCCTTGGTGGTGATCTCGCCGTCCCGCATGACGAAGCCGCCGCGGACGATGGTGGCGACAGGCCAGCCGGTGGCCTCGAAGCCGTCGAAGGGGGTCCAGCCGCATTTGGATTTCGACCAGTCGGCGGTGATGGCTTCCTTGCGTTTCAGGTCCACGACCGTGAAGTCGGCATGGTAGCCTTCGGCGATGCGGCCCTTGTCGGCGAGGCCGAAGACGCGCTGGGGGCCGGCGCTGGTCAGCTCGACAAATCTCTGCAGGCTGAGCTTTCCGTCATTCACATGGGTCAGCATGATCGGCACCATCGTCTGCACGCCCGGCATGCCCGACGGACTGGCCGGGTACGGACGTTCCTTCTCTTCCTTCGTGTGAGGCGCATGGTCGGAGCCCATCACGTCGACGATGCCGGCGTTGACCGCGCGCCAGAGGGCCTCGCGGTGGCGGGCCTCGCGGATCGGCGGGTTCATCTGGGCGTAGCCCTTCAGGCGCTCGTAGCAGTCGGGCGCGGCGAGCGTCAGGTGCTGCGGCAGGCATTCGACCGAAGCGACATCTTTCGCATCGCGCAGGATGTCGAGCTCCTCGGCGGTGGAGATGTGCAGCACATGGATGCGTTTGCCGGCGGCGCGGGCGATGCGCAGGAGGCGTTTGGTCGACATCACCGCGCTTTCCACGTCGCGCACTTCCGGGTGGCTGGTCCAGTCGCCGGTGCGGGCCAGCGGGCGGCGTTCGGCAAGGCGGTATTCGTCTTCGGAGTGGAAGGCGGCGCGGCGCTTGATGGCCTTGATCACCGCTTCGACGCCGGCATCGTCATGCACCAGCAGGTCGCCGGTGGAGGCGCCCATGAAGACCTTGACGCCGCAGCAGCCGAGCATGCGCTCCATCTCGGGCAGCAGGGCGACGTTGTCATGGGTCGCGCCGGCATAGAAGGCGTGGTCGATGTCCATGCGGCCCTTCGCCCGGTTCAGCTTGTCCTGAAGCAGGTCGGGCGTGACGGTCGAGGGATTGGTATTCGGCATCTCGAACACGGCAGTGACGCCGCCGAGGGCGGCCGAGCGGGCCTCGGTTTCAAGGTCTGCCTTGTGCTCGAGACCGGGCTCGCGGAAGTGGACCTGGGTATCGATCACGCCCGGCAGGATGTGCAGGCCGGCGGCGCCGTAGATCTCGCCGGCAGCGGCCTGGGAGAGATCGCCGATCCGGGCGATGCGCTCGCCGATGATGCCGATATCGGTGCGGGCTTCGCCGCCGGGGGTGACGACGGTGCCGCCGCGCAGGATGAGATCGAAAACCTGGGTCATGGCGCGCCTTATCGCGCCGGAGCGGGGAAATGTCACGCAGGGGATGTGCGTAGCGGATAGCCGTTCGGGCCGGACGGGGGGTGAGGTTTGCGTTGCCTGGCAAAGCCCCTCACCTCCCACGCCTTTGGCGTGGGCCTGCTCGGAGCGATTGCGGTGCAATCGCTTGTCCCTCGCAGCCTCTCCCGGAGGGAGAGGGGTTGGGGAGCCTCCGCGAGGCTGCGGAGCAATGGGAGGTGAGGGTCTTGAGGCTGGGAGGTTTTTAGAGGTGAAATCATGCGCGGCGTGTAGATCCGTGGGCGGAGGTGTTGCGGAAGGTTTGGGGACGCAGTTCATAACGGCTTGACGGGGATGGGTTTTATTTTCCGGACGGGGTGTTTCCTGTAGGCACAAGTCCGCCTTCCCGCCTCGTCAGACTGCCTCATCCTGATGCAGGCTTTGCATTTCCTGTGTCGATTTCCTCTCATTCTTTCTCATTTATTCTCAAGCTGTCCCGGTCTGTTATCGCCTGGTATCGCCTGAGCGGCGCCGTCAGGCCAACCAGGAAGCCTGGCATTGGAACGAGTTTACACCCGGCCGGAGGGGTGCGGCGCAAGTTTTCCGGAGGAAACTTTCAAGCACTTGATGGAGATGCGGATTTTGTCGGCGGAAGGCGCAGAAAGTGTTGCATAGGCCGGCTTGCAGCGGGCATTGCGGCGGAAAGACGGGCGGACTAAACCCTTGGCCATGCACAGACTTCCGAACCGCGCCATTCTTCGCCTTGAAGGCCCCGATACGCTCGCCCTGCTCGAGCGGACGGTGACGCACAAGGTAGCGGACTGGGCGGAAAGCGCAGCGCGGTATGGGGCGTTGTTGACGCCGCAGGGCAAGGTGATTTCCGATTATATTGCGCACCGGACCGCCGAGGGGGTGCGGATTGATGTGCACGAGGATGCGGCCGACGACCTGATGAAGCGGCTGAAGATGTTCCGGCTGCGTTCGGCAGTGGAGATCATGCGAGATGACGCGCTGGTGTCTGCGATCGATGTGGACGGCGCGGCGGACCCGCGGAGCGCGAAGCTGCCGAAGCGGGCGGTTGTGGCGGCGGGCGATGCGAGCGATCCGCTTCCCGGATGGGCCGCGCTGGCGATTGCCGCGGGCATTCCCGAATGGGGGCGCGATTACCGCGCGGCGGAGGTGTTCCCGACCGATATCAACATGGATCTGATGGACGGCATTGATTACAGGAAAGGCTGTTTCGTCGGGCAGGAAGTTGCCAGCCGGATGAAGCGCAAGGGGGTGATCCGTAAACGGACGGTGCGGGTGCGCGGGCCGGTGGTGGCGGCGGGCGCCGAGGTGCGCGCGGGGGTGAGCCTGATCGGCACGGTGACGAGCGTGGCAGAGGGCGAAGGCCTCGCGCTGATCCGGACGGACCGGTTTGCAAAATCCATCCAGGCAGGCGAGCCGGTGACGGCGGGCGGCGCACCCGCAGAGATCGACGCCGCGCCCTGGCTGCTTGCGGAAGTGAAATCGCTGATGGAGGCAGGCGCCGATGAGTGACGAGACGCCGTATTGCGGCTGGGCTCCGGTGAGCGACAAGCTCTACCGCGATTATCACGATACCGAATGGGGCGTGCCGGAACGCGACCCCCGCGCTTTGTGGGAGAAGCTGCAGCTCGACGGGATGCAGGCGGGGCTGAGCTGGATCACGATCCTGAGAAAGCGCGAGTCGATCCGCAAGGAGTTTGACGGGTTCGATCCGGAGCGCCTCGCCCGCTGGACGCCAAAACGGGTGGCCAAGGCGATGGAGAATCCCGGCATCATCCGCAGTTCGAAGAAGATCGAGGCGGTGATCGGGAACGCGCAGGCCTACCTGGGCATGATGAATGCCGGGGAGGACTTCGCCGACTATTGCTGGGAATGGGTCGGGGGGGAGCCGGTCAACGGCAGGTGGACGGATTTTCGCCAGGCGCCGACTTTCACGGGCTGGTCGGCGGCGATGTCGAAGGATCTGAAGAAGCGGGGCTTCAAGTTCGTGGGCCCGACGATCGTGTACGCATGGGCGCAGGCAGTTGGCATGGTCAATGACCATGAGCTAAGCTGTCCCCGGCACAGGGAGGTGAGGAAACAGAAATGAAGAGAGTGATATTGATTGCGGCTATCGGGGCGCTCGCCGCGGCCGGGGCTGGCCGC
>JBGTKE010000163.1:0-4020 GCA_041744775.1 Hyphomonas sp.
CGGTCGGCCTCGGCAACGAATTCCTTGATGCCCCAGATCAGGTCAACATAGGAGCAGCAGCCGCCTGTGAAGGGCGCAAAGCCCCAGGCGAGGATCGAGCCGATGTCGGCATCGCGCGCATCGGTGATCACGCCTTCCTCGAAGCAGCGGGCAACCTCGACTGCCTGGCGAACGAGGAAGCGGCTAGTCAGCTCCTTCTTCAGCGCCGGCGGGCATTCGTCCACCTTGATCTCAAGCTGCTTGTTGATGTCCGGCCAGAGGCGGGCGGGTTTGCCCTTCTCGTCATAGTCATAGAAGCCCTTGCCGGCCTTGCGGCCCACACGGCCCTGGTCTTCGACCAGCCAGGCGAGAAAGTTCGTGCGTTCATCCGTCTGCAGATCAATGCCGGTGGCTTCCGCCATCGCGCGCGTCACTTTCAGCGCCGTGTCGAGGCCGACCGAGTCCGAGACTTCCAGCGGCCCCATCGGCATGCCGCACTGGCGCCCGACATTCTCGATGATCGCCGGCTTGATGCCTTCGCCGAGCATCTCCATGCCCTCGCGCGTATAGGTGCCGAAGCAGCGCGAGGTGTAGAAGCCGCGGCTGTCATTGACCACGATCGGCGTCTTGCGGATCGCCAGCACATAGTCGACCGCCTTCGCGAGCGTCGCCTCGCTCGTCTCCTTGCCCATGATGATCTCGACGAGACCCATGCGCTCGACCGGCGAGAAGAAGTGAATGCCGATGAAGTTGGCGGGCCGCTTTGATGCCTTCGCGAGTCCCGTGATTGGCAGCGTCGAGGTGTTGGAGCCGAACACGGCATCGTCACCCAGCATAGCTTCCGCCTGCTTGGTGATCTTGGCTTTCAGTTCTTCATTCTCGTAGACCGCTTCGACCACAAGGTCGGCGCCCTTGAAGTCGTCATAATGGTCGGTCGCCGTGATCAGGGCGAGCAGCGCATCGCCCTTCTCCTTGGTCATCTTGCCGCGCGAGACGTCTTTCTCGACGAGGCGTACGGAGTATTGCTTGCCCTTCTCGGCCGCCTCTTTCGAGACATCGACCAGCACGGTCGGAATGCCCGCCTTCGCCTGCACATAGGCAATGCCCGCGCCCATCAGGCCCGCCCCGATGACGGCGATCTTCTTGAACTCCGTCTTCGGATGACCGGCGGGGCGGTTGGCGCCCTTGCCGAGTTCCTGCATCGACAGGAACAGCGAACGGATCATCGCTTTCGCTTCCGGGCGCTGCTGGGTGTTGATGAAATAGCGCGTCTCGATGCGCAGGCCGGCATCGATCGGCACCTGGATGCCTTCATAGATGCAGGAGAGGATATTCTTCTGGGCCGGATAATTGCCATAGGTTTTCGAGGCGAGCATCATGTTCGCCATCGTCGCCACCTGGCCAATGCCCGGCGACTTGTGCGGCACGCCGCCCGGAACCTTGAAGCCCTTCTCGTCCCACGGCGCTTTCGCCTTTGGGTTCGCTTTCACCCAGGCTTTCGCGCGCGCGACAGTTTCCGATGACGGAGCAAGTTCGTTCACCACGCCCATCGATTTCGCCTGCTCGGCGGTGAAGCTCTCGCCCTGCAGGATCAAAGGCAGGGCCGCCTGGATGCCGATGAGGCGCGGCAGGCGCTGCGTGCCGCCGGCGCCCGGGAGAAGGCCGATCTTGGCTTCCGGCAGGCCGAATTGCAGCTTCGGATTGTCATTCGCTGCAACACGGTAATGCCCCGCGAGCGCCACTTCGAGGCCGCCGCCGAGGGCGAGGCCGTTCAGCGCCACGGCCACCGGCTTGCCGCAGGTTTCCAACTTGCGCAACGTGCCGTTGAGCGAGTAGCCGGCTTCGAACTGTTCCTTCTTCAGTTCATCTACGGACTTCTGTTTCTTCTCGCTGCCCGCGCCCGCGCGGCTGCCCATCTCGCCCAGGTCCGCGCCGGCGCAGAAACCGCTCGCCTTGCCGGAAGAGAGCACGAGGCCCTTGATGGCGTCATTCGTCGCCACTTCTTTCGTGATCGCGATGATGTCGGCGACCGCTTTGCTGGTCAGCGTATTCATGCTGCGTCCGGGCACATCGAAGACGGCATGCGCAATTCCGTCGGCGTCAATGTCCCAGCTGAATGTTTCGAGTTTCATTGTATCAGTTCCAATCAATCAGTGTGGGGATCAAACGCGCTCAATAATCGTGGCGGTGCCCATGCCGGCTCCGACGCACAATGTAATCAGGCCGGTTTCCTTGCCCGTGCGCTCCAACTCGTCGAGCACCGTGCCGAGGATCATGCCGCCAGTGGCGCCGAGCGGGTGGCCCATCGCGATGGCGCCGCCGTTTACGTTCATCTTCTCATGTGGGATGCCGAGCATCTTCATCATCAGCATGACAACCGAGGCAAAGGCCTCGTTCAGTTCGTACACGTCGATATCTCCGACATTCATGCCGGCCTTCTTGAGCACCTTCTGGGTCACATAGGTCGGACCCGTCAGCATGATGCCCGGCTCCGAGCCGATGGAGGCCATCGCGCGCACACGGGCACGCGGCTTCAGGCCCATCGCTTCGCCCATCTCCTTCGAACCGAAGAGAACGGCAGACGCGCCGTCCACGATGCC
Organism: Hyphomonas sp.; assembly: GCA_041744775.1. GTDB lineage: Bacteria > Pseudomonadota > Alphaproteobacteria > Caulobacterales > Hyphomonadaceae > Hyphomonas. The sequence continues at coordinate 2,580 of JBGTKE010000163.1, forward strand.
CGAGGAGTTGCCAGCATGGTGGACATGGTTGATCTTCTCGAGTTCCGGATAACGCTGCTTGATGACTTCATCGAAGCCCATCGCGCCCATGCCCGCGAAGGATGGCTCAAGCGCCGCCAGCGTCTGCATGGTCGTGTCGGGGCGCATGAATTCGTCATGCGCGAGGCGGATGCCGCCCATCTGGTCGCGCACCGGCACGACCGAGTTCTTGAAGCGGCCTTCGGTCCAGGCCTGTGCCGCGCGGCGCTGGCTCTCGACCGCAAAGGCGTCGACGTCGTCGCGCGAAAAGCCGTATTTCGTGGCGATCGTGTCGGCGCCGATGCCCTGCGGGGTGAAGTAAGTCTTCAACGCGACCTGCGGGTCGGTGGACCAGGCGCCGCCGGCCGCGCCCATCGGCACGCGGCTCATGCTTTCGACGCCGCCGCCAATGGCCATGTCGGCCTCGCCGGTCATCACTTTCGAGGCGGCCATGTTGCAGGCTTCGAGGCCCGAGGCGCAGAACCGGTCGATCTGGACACCCGCCGTCGTCTCCGCATAGTCGGCATTCAGCACTGCGATGCGCGCGATGTCGCCGCCCTGCTCGCCGACCGGCGAGACGCAGCCGAACACCACATCGTCGACTTTCGACGTGTCGAGATTGTTCCGGTCACGGATGGCCTGCAGCACCTGTGTGCCGAGGCTCAGCGCGGTGATCTCGTGCAGCGCGCCGCTGGACTTGCCTTTGCCGCGCGGCGTGCGCACAGCGTCGTAGATATAGGCTTCGGGCATTTCGAAAGCTCCTTTCGGGGGATCAGGATGGGGCCGCCGGCGCTTTCACCGGGTTAAGCGTAAGGGAGGCGGTGGCGCGGGCGGCTTCCTTGCCGCGGGCGTCAAAAAGTTCGGCTTCGGCGAAGATCATGGCGCGGCCAATGTTGCGCAGGCGCGCGGAGACTTCGATGACGCCCACGCGGACGGGGCGCAGGAAGTGCGTGTGCAGATCAACCGTGGACGGAAACTTTTCCGTGCCGGCTTTGACGGTTGCGAGCATGCCGATGGCATCGTCCATCATGGCAACGAGATAGCCGCCCTGTATATAGCCGGCGGGGTTGGTGAATTCCACGCGCCCGTCAAAGCGTACGCGCGTGGTCATAGCCTTGGCATCCAGCTCGAGCAATTCAAACCCTAGCGACACCGAGCTTCTCGCCGGTGTCGGGAAAACGTCTCGCAGGAGATGCCGGTCAGGCATGGCGTTCTACAAAGTCCTCGCGATCAGCATTTTCATCACTTCGTTCGCGCCGCCATAGATCCGCTGCACGCGCGCATCGGCGTACATCTGCGCTATCGGATACTCGTCCATATAGCCGAAGCCGCCATGCAGCTGCAGGCACTCGTCGATGATCTTGCACTGCAGGTCCGAGATCCAGTATTTCGACATCGAGGCGGTCGCGGCATCCAGCTCGCC
>JBGTKE010000164.1:0-2238 GCA_041744775.1 Hyphomonas sp.
AGCCCGGACGGCAACGAGATCGGCCTCCACCCCGAGAAGGGCGAGATGATCCTGCTGAAGTCCGGCCGGTTCGGCCCCTATGTCGAGATGGCCAACGGCGAGAAGCCGAAACGCGCCAGCCTCGCCAAAGCCGACAGTATCGACACGCTGACCCTGACGCGCGCCGTGGAACTGCTCAGCCTGCCCCGCGAGATTGGTCCGCACCCGGAAGATGGCGAAATGATCCTCGCCAATTTCGGGCGCTTCGGGCCCTACGTGCAGCACGGCAAGACCTATGCGAACCTGAAGGATCCCACGGAGGTGTTCTCCATCGGCATCAACCGGGCCGTCGACATGATCGCCGAGAAGCGCGCCAAGGCAGCGGCGGGCGGCGGACGCGGCGGCGCGGCGACGCTGAAGACGCTTGGCGACCACCCCGATGGCGGGCCGGTCGAAGTCTTCGCGGGCAAGTACGGGCCCTATGTGAAATGGGGCAAGGTCAACGCCACGCTTCCGAAGGAAATGGCACCCGAAACCGTGACGCTGGAAGCGGCGCTGGAACTGGTGAACGCGAAGGCTGGCAGCGGCGGGAAAAAGAAAGCCGCGCCGAAGAAAGCCGCGCCGAAGAAGCCGGCGGCTAAGAAGCCCGCCGCGAAGAAGGTACCGCCGAAGAAGAAGGCCGGCGACGAATAGCCTGTACGCATATCGTTCTCTCGGTCATTCACCCGGCCTTCAGCTCAACATCTCTTAGCTTTCCGTCAGCACCGCCGGAGGTCTAAGATGCGCGCTTTAGCCTATTCCATAGCCTTCGCCGCCGTTGCCATGCCTGGCAGTGCGCAGGGCGGGGAGTCTCTTACTTTCGTGATTTCCAGCGCCGAGCAGCGGACTGTTTTTATGGCTGACGAAGGAGCGGCTGCGGCCGGTGGCTTGCCGGTGATGTTCATCTGTCATGACAGCGCCGCCTCAAATCCGTCCCCGGAGGTGGTTACAGTCCGGATCGGCAAGCGGCAGCAATCCCTGAGCCGGGGACAGTGCAGCTTCTTCTCAGGGGAAGTAATCGAAGTGGAAGCTGGGCAGCCTCAAGGTGTTGCGCGGGTGAAGGCAACCCTACTGCGTTGACCCCCGCAATTTCCCCGCGCAATCCCTCGCAAACTCCCCTATATGCCGCTTCATGAGCTTTCCAGATCGTCAGACTGTCCTTGATTTCCTGAAGGAAAATCCCGCCGCCACGTCCAAGGCCGATATCGCCAGGGGCCTCAAGGTGAAGGGGCGCGAGCGCGCTGTGCTGCGCGAAGTGCTCGAAGAGCTGGAGCGCGAAGGCAAGCTCGAGCGCACCGGCAAGCGCAGCTTTGCGCAGGCCGACCGCCCACCCCCGAGCGGCCTCGTCGAGTTCACGCGGCTGACCAGGGACGGCGACCTGATCGGCCAGTGCGTCGGCGACCACGGCCTGTTCGGGCCGGAGCTGATCTATGGCGGCCCCTCTGGCAAGACCCGCAGCCGCGCGCCCGCCAAGGGCGACCGGGCGATGTGCAAGATCGCCGAGCGCGACAGCGGCGAATGGCGCGCCTATGTCGTCACGCTGCTGGAAAAGCGCGTCAGCGAAAAGATCGTCGGCCTCTACAACAAGACGCCGCATGGCGGGCGTGTGTCGCCGGCCAGCCGCAAGGAGCGGCGTGAATTCCTGATCCAGGAAGCTGACCGCAAGGGCGCCAGGGACGGCGACCTCGTCGTCGCGCAGCCGAAGCCGCAGGGGCGCCGCCAGTATGGCCCGGCGCTGGGCGTGATCACCGAAGTGATCGGCCATATCACGGATGCCCGTTCGGCCAGCCTGATCGCGATCCATGCCAACGACATCCCGGTCGAGTTTCCCGAGGAGGTGATCGCCGAGGCGAAATCGAAAGAGCCTGCGAAAGTTCCGCGTACGGACCTCACGAGGGTCCCGCTGATCACCATCGACCCGCATGATGCGCGCGACCATGACGACGCCGTGCATGCCGAGGAATTGCCGGACGGCTGGAAGGTGATCGTCGCGATTGCCGACGTGTCCGCCTATGTCACCGAAGGCTCCGCCCTCGACAAGGAGGCCGAAAAGCGCGGCAACTCGACCTATTTCCCGGACCGCGTCGTGCCGATGCTGCCGTTTGAACTCTCGGCCGAGGCTTGCTCGCTGAAGGAAGGCGAAATGCGCCCCTGCCTCGCGGTCGAGATGATCTTCTCGAAGGACGGCAACAAGCGCTCCCACCGCTTCCTGCGCGCCAC
>JBGTKE010000165.1:0-3087 GCA_041744775.1 Hyphomonas sp.
TGTTCACACAATTCTTTGCGGCGGCGACGATCGCCGGCGCGGCCAGCGCGGCCCCCTGGGTGCGCGATGACGGCGGCTGGTATGCCCGCGCGCTCGTCGCCCATGATACGCTCGACGGCGCCGAAGGCTGGCGCAAGGACGCTTATGCCGAGTACGGATTAACGGACCGCTGGACCGTCACCGCCAAGGCCGAAACCGTTGCCTATACCAACTATGAGGCATTCGACCGCGAAGCCTTCCGCCTGACGCTGCGCCGGAAACTCTTCGCGCGCGGCAACTGGACCGCCGGCGCCGAAGCCGGCCCGGTCTATGGCAGCACCGTCACCGGCTTTGCCAGCTGCAACGGCCTGGGCTTCGAGACGCGCAGCGGGCTTGGCTATTCCGGGCAGCGCAAATCCGGGCGGCGCTTCTACGCCTTCGCCGACGCTGCCTACATCCGCCAGGAAGATGGCTGCGAGCGCCGGCGCGCCGAAATCGGCTACGGCTCCGATCTCACTGAGCGCGTCTTCCTCACCCAGCAGCTCTGGATCGAGGAAGGTAACCAGAGCGCCAGCTCGATCAAGACCGAGAACCAGATCGGCCTGCATTTCCACAAGCTCGATGTCTCGCTTGGCTACCGCGAGGAACTGGGCGGCCAGTTCGACGAACACGCCGTGCTCATCGCCGTCGTCGCTCGGCGCTAGAACCCCGGGCGCGGACGGCCTCTGCCGCCGGTCGTCAGTACCATGAAGATTTCCACGAAGATCATCGGCACCAGCCAGCCCAGCCAGTCGCTGTTGGCAAACCTGACGGCCGGCTGGGCTTCGAACGCCAGCGCGCGGTCTGCCCCGATCAGCCGGTCAAACAGGCGGATGATCAGGAAATACGCTCCCGCCACAAGCGCGCGTGCCATGTGACGCTGATGCCAGACGACGTCGCCGTGACGGATGCACCAGATGGCGGCGAGCAGACTGCCGAGCCAGACGAGCAGCAGCGTCGTCTGGCTCGGCAAGGTCGCGGTGCCGAGCGGCGTCAGATTGAGCGCAAAGGTGGACGCGATCGCCAGCAGCGCGGCGGCGACCAGTACCCAGCCGGCAATCCGGTGATAGGACGGATAGCGTCGCCGCACTGCACCAATGAACTGGAAGGGCGTGATGGTCAGAAACACGGTGCCCGCAGCGATGTGCAGGAAGTGGCGGCCGTCATAGCTCGGCTTGAGCGGGCTGAGCGCCAGTGTCGCCGACAGCCCGAGGACGAGCAGCAGGAGGTAGAGCGTCCAGAAAACCCAGCCCGCCCGTTCCGCAAATTGTCCCGCTGGCCGGTCCATCCCGCGCCTCCCTCAAGGACAAGGCTAACACGGCAACCGCGGGGATCAACCGCGTTCTATTCCGCGGGGGATTCGTATCCCGTCTGGACCATCAGGTAGGCGATCACCGCGAGCCGGTCTTCCGGTCTGCGAACACCCGAAAAGCTCATCCGGTTGCCGGGCACGAAGGTGCGCGGATTGGCGAGCCAGTCGTCGAGTTGTTCCGGTGTCCAGGTGAACGTCTCGGCCTTCAGGGCGGGTGAATAGTCGAAGCCCGGCGCCGAGGCGACAGGCCGGCCGAACAGGCCATGCAGGTTCGGCCCAACCAGATTGCCCGCGCCATCGGCCGTCAGATGGCAGGACTGACAAAGCTTCCAGGTCCGGTTGCCGGCCGCATAGTTGGCCGTGTTGTAAGGCGCCGGAAGCGCGGCAAACTCCAAGCTCGGTTCGCTCGGCACCGGGGCCGGAGCCGCGACGGCAGGTGCAGGCGTTTCACCAGGTCCTCCGCAAGCGGCAGCAATGAAAAGGGCCAATGTGGCGGAAAGAAAAAGACGCATGACAGCAAGGCCTTGGTTGAGAAGAGATGAGCCAGTGTTGCCGGGAAGCCAAGAAAACTCAACTGCCTCCATTCGCGTCCGATCCGCGCACATCCGCGCGCGACACCAGCCGGCTTGGCCGCTACTATGTGCAGCTCATGGCTGATTCTGCGCGCCCCCGTCCCGTGATCCTCCGGTTGCCGCCGGAGGTGGTCAACCGTATCGCGGCGGGCGAAGTGGTGGAGCGGCCGGCGGCGGCGGTGAAGGAACTTGTGGAAAACGCGCTCGACGCGGGCGCGCGGAATATCGCCATCGCAGTCGAGGATGGCGGCCTGAAGAGGATCACCCTCGAGGATGATGGCTGCGGGTTGACGGCGGACGAACTTTCCCTTGCACTGGAGCGGCATGCCACTTCGAAGCTTGTTCCGGATACCGAGGGCCACGTTGATCTTCTGAACATTCACACAATGGGTTTTCGCGGCGAGGCCTTGCCCTCGATCGCGTCGGTCAGCCGGATGCGGATCGTCAGCCGCGCGGCGGGGGAAGCGGCGGCGGAGATTTATTCCGAGGCCGGACGGATCGAGGGGCCGAAGCCGGCCGCCTTTACGGGGCGTAGCGAGACGGGCACGCGTCTTGACGTGGCGGATCTTTTCCATGCGACGCCGGCGCGGCTGAAGTTCATGCGCGGCGAACGGGCCGAGGCGATGGCGGTGACCGATGTCGTCAAGCGTCTCGCGATGGCCAATCCGGCGGTCGGGTTCACGCTGGAGAACAATGGCCGCACTGTCCTGCGCTACGGCCCTGAACGCGAGGGCGAAGCCGGCCGCCTCGCACGGCTCGGCGCGATCATGGGCCGCGAGTTCAGCGACAACGCGATTGCGATCGAGGCGGAGCGTGACGGCGCGCGCCTCTCCGGCTTTGCGGGTCTGCCGACGCTCAATCGCGGTAATGCGCAGATGCAGTTCCTGTTCGTGAACGGACGGCCTGTGAAAGACCGGATGCTGACCGGCGTGGTGCGCGCGGCCTATCAGGATTTCCTTGCGCGCGACCGTCATCCGATGCTGGCGCTGTTCGTGGACCTCGAAGCAGAAGAAGTGGACGTCAACGTTCACCCGGCAAAGACCGAAGTGCGCTTTCGCGATGCGGCCAGCATTCGCGGCCTGATGATCGGCGCGCTGCGCCACAGTCTCGCAGGCGCGGGCCACCGGGCCTCGACGACGATGGCCGGGTTTGCACTCGGCAGGGCGCAGCCGGAGGCCGCGCAGG
>JBGTKE010000166.1:0-3613 GCA_041744775.1 Hyphomonas sp.
TGCCCAGCCAGCGGCGTTCCCCAGCCCTTGATCGTATAAGCGAGGAACACCGTCGGTGTCTCGTCCTGCGCCCGGCCGAAGGCGCCGCAGAGCGTCGCGAGGCACTGGCCGCCGAGATTGTTCATCAGTGTGCTGAGGTCAGCGTCCGAACGCTTCTCGATCAGCGCGGTCACCGGTCCCTGATCGCCAATGTCATCCAGCAGGCGCTTGCGCCACGCGGCGCCGCCCATGTAGGTCAGCGCGGAATACAGCGAATTCGGGCACGCCTCGATCCAGTCCCGCAGCCGCTCGCCGCCCTTCTCCTCGAACGCCGCGCGTTGCAGCGCGCCGAAGCGCAGCACCTCCACCCGCCAGCCGAAGGCCTTGAAGATCGCTTCCACCCGCGACCACAGGCCTTCATGCACCACGCCGTCAAGGCTCTGGCGGTTATAGTCGATGATCCACCAGGTATTGCGCAGGCCGTGCTTCCAGCCTTCCTGCAGGCATTCGTACACATTGCCTTCGTCGAGCTCCGCGTCGCCCACCAGCGCCACCATGCGCCCCGGTCTGCGTGCGCCGGATCCAAGCTCCGTCCACGGACGGGCAATCAGATAGTCCTGGATGATCGAGGCAAACGCCGTCTCCGCCACGCCGAGGCCGACAGAGCCGGTGGAGAAATCCACGTCATCGATATCCTTCGTCCGCGAGGGGTAGGACTGCGCGCCGCCCAGCCCTCGGAAGTTCTCCAGCTTCTCGCGCGTCTGGTTGCCCATCAGGTAGTGCATCGCATGGAACACCGGCGCCGCATGCGGCTTCACCGCCACCCGGTCTTCCGGCCGCAGCACATGGAAATATAGCGCCGTCAGGATCGACACCATCGAGGCGCAGCTGGCCTGGTGGCCGCCGACCTTGACGTCGTCATCTTCCTTCTCGCGCAGGTGATTGGCGTTGTGAACGGTCCAGGCGCTGAGCCACAGCAGGCGCTGCTCAAGGGCTTTGAGAATATCGATCGGAAGGGTCATGCCCCGAGGTAAATCAGGGCAGGGAGCAAGTCCATGGGGCGCGAGGCGTCAGCCCCGGCCGCGCTGCGCCTTGTCGAACAGGTTGGTCAGCGCGGTGCCCGGCATCGCGTTCATCGTCTGAACCCAGCCGGGCATGCCTTTCAGCATGTCAGCCGTGTCCGACCAGCGGCGCACGTTCGCATCGGCGGCGCGCTGGAAGGCCTCGCGCATGTGGTTCTCGTCGGTGTCGTCAAACCCGTCCGACAGCGTGATCGACGAGAGGTTCATCAGGCTCTTCTGCATCGTCAGAAACGTGTCGAGCGAAGCGGCGGTCATCGTCGTATAAGCGCGCCAGGAGTTCAGCCAGAGTTCCAACATTTCCTGTTTCCCCATAGGTTCATCCATCCAAGCTAGGCCGCGATTGTGCGGTGCACAACAAGTTTTGTGCCAAAAGCCTGTTAGACGCCGCAGCGCCGCCCCGATTGCGCCGCGCCGGAATGCGCCTAGATTCCCCCAGCATGGCGCAAAACCTTCCCTTCTCCTTCGAGCCGTCCCCCGCCCGGGGCCGCGTCCTCGTATTCGATTCGGGCGTCGGCGGGCTCACGGTGGCGGGCGAAATCCGCGCCCTCGGGCCCCGGCTCGCGGTCCACTACGCCGCCGACAACGCCTTTTTCCCGTATGGGGACAAATCTGATGACGCCCTGCGCGAGCGCCTGCCGCGTGTTGCCAGGGCCCTCGTCGAGGCGGTCGAGCCGGACGTCTTCGTGATTGCCTGCAACACCGCCAGCACGCTGGCGCTCGCCGAAGTGCGAGCCGCGCTCTCCATCCCGGTCGTCGGCACCGTGCCCGCCATCAAGCCTGCCGCGAAGCTGACCGAGACCGGCACTATCGGCCTCCTTGCGACGCCCGGCACAATCCGGCGCGCCTATACCGCGAAGCTGATCGCGGAGTTTGCCGCCGGCAAGCGCGTCATCCTGCATGGCAGCCTGGACCTCGTAAAACTCGCCGAGGGGCATGCCCGCGGGGAGGACGTGCCGCCGGAAGCCTTCGCCGCCGCGCAAGCGCCGCTCTTCGAGGCCGAAGGCGGCGGCGAGATCGACACGGTCGTGCTTGCCTGCACCCATTTCCCGCTGGTGCGCGGCCAGCTGATCGCCACCGCGCCCCGCGCTGTCTCCTATGTCGATTCAGGCGCCGCCATCGCGCGCCAGACCATCCGTGTACTGCCTGCAGATACTCGATCCGGCGGGCAGGGAGGGACAGCCTCCCTCACCCGCCCGCCGGACGAGACGGACGCTATCATGCGCGTCCTCAGACGTTACGGATTTCCGGACGTTCAGTTCGTGGCTTGCGAGCCGAACGCGACCACTTCGGCCGATGCCGCGCCGTAGAGGCTCGGCCAGGGCGCGTCTTGCACGACCATCGTCTCGGCCTCACCGAAGCCGTTGAAACGCGTCGCCATCGCGCGGCCATAGGCGCCGATATTGCCGAACTCGATATAGTCGCCCTCGGTCATGCCGGCGGGCAGCCACACCTTCTCGGCGAGCATGTCGGTCGAGTCGCAGGTCGGTCCGTACACGGTGTACTCCACCATGCGGCCCATCTTCCGGGCATCGCCCGGGATGGCGCGCATCGGGAAGTTCCAGCGCTCATGCACCGCGTCGTAGAGCGAGCCATACGATCCATCGTTGATGTAAAGCGTGTTGCCCTTCGCAAGGTCCACGCGCACCAGCAGGCTCTCGGCTTCGGCGACCAGCGCCCGGCCGGGCTCGCACCACAGCTCGGCGTTCTCGAGAACGAACATGTTCTCGAACGAGCGCATCACCATGGCGACATAAGCGTCCATTTCGGGCGGGGCCTTGCCGGCATAGATCGCCGGAAAGCCGCCGCCGACATCGACGATGTCCACAGTCACGCCGGCCTCGATGATGATGCGGCTGGCATCCGCCATCGCCTGTGCCCAGGCCGAAGGCTTCATTGCCTGGCTACCGACGTGGAAAGACACGCCCAACTCGTCCGCATGACGGCGGGCAAGGCGGAGGATTTCCGCGGCTTCTTCCGGACCGGCGCCGAACTTGTTCGCCAGCGGCAGGGCCGAGCCATCGCAGGACACCGCAATGCGTACGAGAATCGTCAGATCCTTCGCATTGCCGGTGGCTTCGAGAATCTTGGTCAGCTCCGCCACCGTGTCGGTCACGAAGATGCGCACGCCATAGTTCTCGTAGGCGCGCTTGATCGCGTGACGCGGTTTCACCGGGTGCAGGAACGCGATCTTGGCGCCGGGAAAGCGGCCATGGATCAACGCGATCTCTTTTTCCGAAGCGGCATCAAAGCTGCGTACGCCGCCTTCCCAGAGCGCGTCGAGGACGTGCGGGGCAGGGTTGGCTTTCACGGCATAGAAAGGCTGGGCCGGGAATTTCTCCACGAACCAGCGCGCAGCCGCGGTCACACGCTCCGGACGGAAGCAATAAACCGGGAGCTCCGGCTGTCGATTCCGGACAATATTATACGGGGTAGCGTAAGTGCGCATGACACCTAACCTCCAAAGGGCTTCAAACCAGCTTTGGGCGTTAGTACAGGGGGCCCCCCTTTTTGTCGGGTTAGCCCAGATGTCCGCCACATCAATTTCGAACGTG
>JBGTKE010000167.1:0-1612 GCA_041744775.1 Hyphomonas sp.
GCGCGGCTCGGCGCCGAGGCGGGTCAGCAGGGCGGTCAGGGTCTCGTTGCGCTCGAGCTTGCCTTCGATACGCTCGAACGGCTTGGTATCGACGGCGTCCCAGGCCGTCACAAGGCGCGCGGCGAGCGGGACGGGGATGGCGGCGTCGGCGGTTTCGGTCAGCGGGCCCGGCGTACGCCCGGCCATTACGACGCCAGCGATGGCAGAAGCGCTGCCTAGGACGCCGAGCACGATCAGGCTCTTGATGCCTTGCGACAGGCCGGATTTCGGCTGTGCAGGGACTTCGGGGGTCACGGCTGTCTCATTTGGAAGCAAGTATTCGTTTCCTGTCGTTTTGACGCCCCCAGGCCCCTCAGGCTGGCACGCCGACTTCATGAGGACATCGTCTCGCTTCCCGCTTAAGGATTCAAGAACTTGCTGCGTCAGTGTTAGGTGCCAAGTTAGGACTTTAAGGCGTAGGAAAAGCAAGAAGCAAGCCGGTCGAACCAGTGATCCTTGAAGACCCAGTTGAACAGGACCTGCCTGCGGCGCCTGAAAAGAGGCGGCGCGGGGCCCGTATCTGGTATGTCCTGGGCGGATTCCTCTTTGTTTTTCTGGGCGGTTCGCTGCTTCTATGGCTCCTGCGCAAACCCGTGGCCGAACAGGCACTTGCGGCCTGGTGCGCTGAACGCGACCTGCAGTGTGACGCAAATTTCACGGAACTAAATGCCACCGGCCTAACCGTGTTGGGGGTGAAGGTGTCCTCGGGCGCCGCTGTGCCGGCCGAGGCCGCCGAAGTGCGGGCCGATATACGCTGGGCCGGATTGTTCACGCCTCAGGTAACGGGCGTGACGGTTAACGGTCTGTCCCTGCGTGGTACACTGGACGAAAAGGGACTTCGCTTCGGCGGCCTGGAGCGGCTCTTCCGGCCGGGCGGCGGGGGCGGCCCGGTGCCGGACGTCGATATCCGGGAGGCCCGTATCCTGCTCGATACGCCGGCCGGGCCGGCGAACGCCACGCTCAACGTGGAGGGCATCCCGCCGCGCGATGGCACCCTGTCGCTCCGGCTTGATCCCGGTGTCCTCTCCAATCCGTTCGCCAGTGCCCGTCTCCAGGAAGGGCGCCTCGTTGTGCGCGCGGTCGATGGCCAGGTCGAGGCGGAACTCGGCCTGTCGATCAGCCAGGCGGCGCATGAGGACTTCGGCCTTGACACGTTCGAGCTGCTCGCCCGCGCCGATTTCCATGCGGATGCAGGCCATCCCGGCGTACTGGAATGGTCGCTGCGCGCGGCGCGGATCGCCTCTCCCGACCTGCGGGCAACCGATATCCGCACCACCGGACGGGCCGAATTTGCCGTGCTGCCGGCCGCTTCGCTGGCCAGCGTGTTGAACGAACTGACCGGCGTCGTCTTCGAGGGCGAAGCGGCCACCCTGACGCTCAGAGATTACACGTTCGACGCCGCGCGCTTCGGCGGTGAACTGGCCGGACGCGCCGGCGATGTATCCGGTCCGTTCATTGCGTCGACGGGAATCGTCACCGGCCCGTCAGGATCTGCCGCTGAGTTGGCGCTGGCCGGTGAGATGGACCGCCAGGCGAACGGCGCCGCGACGTTCGACGGCAAGGTGTCGGTCAG
>JBGTKE010000168.1:0-4609 GCA_041744775.1 Hyphomonas sp.
GACTTCCGCTTCTGTCGCCGGCCCGATCCATTTCAGCGGGCCGACGCGCGACTGGTAGCAGGGGATCACTTCCCAATGCGCTGGCACCCGGCCGGCGATCATCTCCGCCAGCGCTTCGCATTGCCACTGGTAGGGATCACCTTCGCGCACGACCTGTTCCGGCAAGCCGTGCGCCGAAAGCAGCAGGGTCACCTGTTCCGGGGCGCCTGCGCGTTTGTAGCCATCGAGGATCCGGTCAACATGCGCCGCCACGAAGTTTTCCTCGAACGGGTAACAGCAGACGATCTTCGCCTGGCCCTTGAACGCTGCTTTCCAGGCGGTCAGCGACGAGCCGGTCGTGGTCGTGGAGAATTGCGGATAGAGCGGCAGCAGGACAACTTCGTCCGCGCCCCAGCGCTTCACCTCGGCGGCCGCTTCTTCGGTGAACGGGTGCCAGTAACGCATCGCAATGAAGCATTTGACTTCGTCGCCGGGGAGCACCCTGGCCAGTTCGGCTTCCAGCGCCCGCGCCTGCAACCCGGTTTCGCGCAGCAGGGGAGAACCGCCGCCGGCATCCATCATCGCATAGTTCTTGATCACCGCCGGAGCGCGCGTCCGGGAAATCAGCCGCGCCAGCAGCCAGCGGATCGGCAGCGGCGCGCGGATAATCGCGGGATCGCGGAACAGGTTCTTGAGAAAGGGCCGTACCGATGCGGCTTTGTCCGGACCGCCGAGATTGAACAATACGACGGCGATTCTGCGGCCCATCGGCGGACTTATCCTTTTCGAATCCGTGCCAGAACGCGCTCGACGTTCGCAATCGGTGTTTCAGGTCTGACCCCGTGACCCAGATTGAAGATATGGGGGCGCCCTCGGTAAGCGTCCAGAAGCTGGTCGACCCGTGCGTCAAGACGCCCGCCGCCTTCGATCAGGAGCAGGGGATCGAGATGGCCCTGCACGGGGAAGTCCGGGGGCAGGGCGCTGTTGATGAATTTCGGCGAGGCCGCAGTATCCAGCCCGACCCCCGTCACGCCGGTGGCGGCCACATAGTCCAGCACCATCACGCCCGCGCCGCGCGGGAAGCCGATGATCGGCACAGTCACGCCCATGCCGCGAAGCCGCGCCACCAGTTTCTTGGTCGGCGCAATGATGACTTCCTCGAAGATATTGTCCGGCAGGCCTTCGGCCCAGCTGTCGAACAGCATCAGTGCATCGGCGCCGGCTTCGACCTGGGCTGCGAGGTAATGCGCTGTGGCTTCGCCCACGAGATCCATCGCCGCGGCAAGATCCTCCGGCCGACCGTGCGCCCAGCGCCAGGCCGTCGACTTGTCGGTCTTGCCCCGGCCTTCGACCGCGTAGAGTGTTACCGTCCAGGGCGATCCAGCAAAACCGATCAACGCGCAGGACGCAGGAAGCTCGGCTTTCACCCGGGAAACTGTTTCGTAAACGGGCGAGAGCTTATCCGCCACCGCCTGCGGTTTCACCCGTTCCAGATCCGACGGCCCCTTGATCACTTCGACCAACGGGCCTTCGCCCTTCTCGAACGTGACGCCAAGACCCATCGCATCGAGGATCAGAAGGATATCAGCGAACAGGATCGCGGCGTCCATGCCGTACCGGCGAACCGGCTGAAGCGTCGCTTCAGAGGCGAGCGACGGCGTGTAGCAGAAATCCAGAAAGTCGCGGGCACGCGCGCGGGTTTCGAGGTATTCCGGGAGATGCCGGCCAGCCTGCCGCATCATCCACACCGGAGGAGGGGAGACCGCCTGACCGGCAAGCACATCCAGAAATTTTTTCCCGCTGCTTGCTGCCATGAGCCGAACCTTTTCCATCCCAATTCAAACGGGCCCGTCAGGGCGCTTATGTTTATGAAGCTGCAGATAGGTTGGAGAGCCTCGTTTCAACGCCCTTGTCCATTAAAATCCACAAGCGAGTCACATGCCCCGCTCGCCTCTCGGGCGACCGGAATCGTGACGAGTCTCAGTGGTTAACGCAAGGTTAAAGCCCCCCGGGGAGTCACAGCGCAGAACAAGCCGGGACCACGGCAGAGTCGAATTCTCCTGACTGTGGAATGCGTGTGAGTTGCTGTGGGGTGCAGGCCGTTCCACAGGCGAGTCACAACCCTTGTGCAAAACGGGAAGCCCCGGCAAGACAGGCGCATGACCCGGCCGACCCGTCCCGCCATCTACTTCAATGTGCATCTCGTGTCCGACTCGACGGGCGAGACGCTGAATGCCGTGCAGCGCGCCGCCTGCGCGCAGTTCGAGAACGTTCAGCCGCTGGAGCACAACTATTACCTGGTTCGCTCCGAGCGCCAGCTCGACCGCGTGACCCGCGAGATCGAGGCCGCCCCCGGCGTCGTTTGGTACACAATCTCCGATTCGGCCCTGCGTGCCCGCCTGGAATCCTTCTGCCGTGAGCGGAGCATCCCGACACTGCCCGTGCTCGACCCATCGATTGCCATGCTGAGCCGCCATCTCGGCGTCGCCGCCAACAACCGCGTAGCCGGCCAGCATGCGATGGACGAAGACTATTTCGAGCGAATGGAAGCGATCAACTTCACGCTCGCCCATGATGACGGCCAGAACGTGGAAAGCCTGATCGGCGCCGATGTGATCCTTCTCGGTGTTAGCCGGACGTCGAAGACGCCGACCTGTGTCTATCTTGCAAACCGGAATGTGCGCGCTGGCAACATCCCGCTCGTGCCCGGCGCGCCGCTGCCGGATTTCCTCGAGAAAATGGGCGAGAAAGGTCCGCTCGTCGTCGGTCTCAAGATTTCCGCCGAGCGCCTCGTCCAGATCCGGCGCCAGCGCCTGATCTCGCTGAACCAGGATGATGCTGGCGACTATGCCGACGAAGAGGCCGTGCGCGAGGAAATCACGCAGGCGAACCGGCTCTTCCAGCGCAACCAATGGAAAACCATAGACGTCTCGCGCCGCTCGGTTGAAGAAACCGCCGCCGCGATCCTGAACCTCCTCAACGAGCGCCGGGGCCATCCGTGACCCTCGCCGTCACCCTCGCCTCCGGCAGCGCCAGCCGGCGCGCCTTGCTAACTGCCGCAGGGATTGCGGCCGAAGCGGCTGCGCCAAACGTCGACGAGGAGTCCTATCGCACCGCCCTGCGCGCAGACGGCGTTCCGGTCCGCGACCAGGCCATGCAGCTTGCCGAACTGAAAGCCGTGCGCGTGTCGCAGGCACGCCCGGGCCTCGTGATCGGCGGTGACCAGATGCTCGCCCTCGGCGAAGAGGCCTTCGACAAGCCGCGCAACCTTGCTGAGGCGAGAAGCCATCTCGGCCGCCTCTCCGGAAAATCCCATACGCTCGAAACCGCCATCGTCGTCTGCGAAGACGCCCGCCCGGTCTGGCGCCATCTCGCGCGGCCGAAACTCACGATGCGGCCACTGTCGCCGGAATTCATCGACAGCTATGTGGAGCGCTGCGGTGAGACGCTGTTGTCCACCGTCGGCGCCTATCAGCTGGAAGGCCTCGGCGCGCAATTGTTCTCCCGCATCGATGGCGACTATTTCTCGATCCTCGGCCTGCCGCTGCTGCCGCTACTCGATTATCTCCGTATCCGGAAGGTTCTCCCGCCATGACCAGGCTGCTTGGCGTCATCGGCGATCCGGTCGCCCATTCGCTCTCCCCCTATATCCACAATCACTGGCTGCGCCAGAACGGTATCAATGCGGTCTATACCGCGCTGGAAGTGAAGGCGGACCAGCTTGCCGCCTCGCTGGACTCGCTGCGGGCGCATGACGCGATCGGCCTGAATGTCACGCTGCCGCACAAGCAGAGGGTGCTTGAGCTCGCCGCCACCTCAAGCGAATCGGCGCGCCGGCTCGGCGCGGCCAATATGCTGGTGCGCGGTGCCGAAGGCAGGTGGCATGCCGAAAACACTGATGCGCCCGGCTTCGCGCTGACCCTCGACTTTGGCGAGATCGAGGTCGAAGGCCGGGAGGTCTTCCTTCTCGGGGCAGGGGGCTCGGCCCGTGCGGTGGCGGATGTGCTGACGCAGCGCGGCGCCCGCCTGACCCTCTGTAACCGGACAATTGCCCGCGCCGAATCCCTCGCGCTCGATCTCGCGCCTGCCGCGCGGGTCCTGACGCTGGATGAAGGCCTAAGGCAGATCCAGCGCGCCAGTGTCGTGATCAACACGCTCAGCCTCGGGCACACCGAAGGCACGCTGGCGCTGCCGCAAACCGCCGGCGGCATCTTCTACGATATCAGCTATGGCAAAGCCGCAGCCGCCAGCCTTGCCGAGGCGCGCCGGCAAGGCTGGCGCACGCTGGACGGGCTCGGCATGCTGGTCGCGCAGGCCGCGCTCAGCTTCGAACACTGGTTCGGCGTGACGCCGGATCTTGCCGCTGCGCATACACGTGCCCGCGCGCTTCTGGAGGTCACCCAATGATCATCCTTGGACTGACGGGTTCGATCGGCATGGGAAAATCCGCAACGGCGGGCCTGTTCCGCGAAGAGGGTGTGCCGGTCTACGACGCCGACGCCGCCGTGCACGCGCTATATGCCGAAGGCGGCGCGGCGGTCGAGCCCATCGAGGCCGCCTTTCCGGGCGTGACTGCCGGCGGCGCCGTGGACCGCAGCCGCCTGCGAACCCATGTCCTGGATGATCCGGT
>JBGTKE010000169.1:0-3190 GCA_041744775.1 Hyphomonas sp.
CGTGCCGGACGGCGTGACCAACGATCGCTGGCTCGCGGCCACCGACTTCTTCAATTCCCTGCGCGACCCCGAATCCCGCGCCAGCTTCAATGCCATGCTGAAGGCGCGCACCGCCGGCGGTCAGCAGGAAGAGACCCCCGCTCCGTTCGGCGATTTCCGCTGTGTCGAATTCGGCCTTGGCGCCATTCCGAAACAGCAGAAATGGGAATCCTGCCGCGGCCTCGGCCTCGGCTTCGGCTACAACACGGACGAGTTGCCGGAAGACTTTCTGGACGCGCAGGGCCTGATTGATCTCTACACGGACGTCACGCGCCAGCGCGGCAACCTTCTGATCAATATCGGACCCCGCGCCGATGGATCGATTCCGGACATCCAGTCGGCGCCGCTGCGCGCGCTCGGAAAGGTGCTCAAGCGATGACCCTGCTGCAGAAAATCGTCCTCGCGTTCCTGCCGGCCAGCAAGCGCGCCGAAGCGGAGGCCGAATCGCGCCAATGGCAGATGACCTGCGACGCCTGCAGCCATGCCCGTTCCGTCTGGGACCTGGGCGGCCTGCGCTGGAAAGCCGCCGGCAACCCGGTAGCCATCCGCAAGTGTCCCGCCTGCGGCACAACCGGCAAGCACACGCTCCAGAAACGCGCGGCGAACTGAAGGCACCGGCATGATCGATTATTCTGGCAAGACAGTCCTCATCACCGGCGGCGCTTCCGGCATCGGCAAGGCGCTGGCCCAAGCCTTCGTGACGCGCGGCGCCGAGGTGATCATCGCCGACCGGCAAGCCGCCGCCGCTGAAGCCGTCGCTTCCAGCCTGGGCGGTCTCGCCATCCCTGGTGACCTGTCGGATCCTGCTGTTCCCGCCGCCCTCGTCGAGGCAGCCTGGGCCTGGAAGGGAAAGCTGGATCTTGTGTGCGCCAATGCCGGCACCGGCGTGCGCAATCCCGTCCTGAACGAGGATTTCGGTCCGGCCACGGAACGCCTCTTCGCGGTCAACATGCGCGCGCCGATCCGGATGGCGCAGGCCTACGCTGCACGCCTTGCCGGCGCTGGCACGCGCGGGCGCCTGATGATCACGAGTTCGGAGAACGCCCTCAGCCTTCCCGGCGGTGTCCGCCGAAGCCGCATCGGCGCCTATGCAGCCTCCAAGCACGGCATCCTGATCCTTGCCGAATGGCTGCGCGAGGAATTGGCTGGCGAGACGATGGACCTGCACGTCCTGCTGCCCGGCGCGGTGTACACACCGCTCGTCGCCGCCGGCATTCCGGATCCTGCCCTCGCGCCGAAGGAGCTCGATCTGATCATGCCGGAGCGTTGCGCCGAGATCGCTCTCAAGGGAATCGACCTCGGCCTCTTCTATATCCCGACCCACGCCCATATCGCAGACGACATGCGTCCGAGGACGGAGGGTGTGACAGTTGCACTGAAGGCGCTCGGCCTGACGCCCTAGCCTGCCCGCTTCGCCTCCGGCATCCGCTCAACGACAACCGCGACCGGCTTGCGCCGGGCGCCGTGCCGGCCCTTGAAGCGCACCGTCTCGCCAACCCGCGGCGCACGCTTGAACGCCGGCGCCTGAAAGCGGACATGCCCCTTCACCCGGTCGCAGCGGATATACCCGAAGGCTTTCTGCCTATCATAATGGATCACGTTGCCGGACACCCATTCGTCCGGATCAAGGTCCGGCGCGACGGCCAGAGTGCGCGCTTCCGGCTTGGCCAGTGCGGGCTTGGTCTTTACCAGTGCCTGCGGCGCACGCTTCTTGCCCAACGCCGCCCGCAGCATCAGCCCCAGCGCCAAAAGACAGACCGCGATCACCCCGGCCACCACAGCCAGTTTCGCGCCCTCACTCCACTCTGCAGGCAACAGTTCCAGCGCTCGGCCAAGCATCTGTTCAGGTTCCAAGGCAGCCTCCCTAGCTGCCTCTTATAAGGCGACTAGCGCGCGGCTACCTAGCCCGCCGCGCGTATCTGCCTTGTGAAAATCAGCCCCTGCCTCAAATTCGGGCACACGCCGCCTTCAGCCAGTCCTTCGCTTCACCCTCAAGCTTGCGGCTGAGCAGTTTCCAGACGCGCTTGTGGTAGTCGTTGACGTATCTGCGTTCCTCTTTCGAGAGCAGCTTCACGTCGATCAGCCCGCGCGCCAGCGGCGCGAAGGTCAGGCATTCGAAGCCGAGCATCGCAATCTCGCCGCCGGGAATGTCTGCGGCCGGCGTCACGTATTGCAGGTTCTCGATCCGGATGCCGTACTCGCCTGCCTTGTAGAAACCCGGCTCGTTCGAGACGATCATCCCCGGCATCAGCGGCGTCGCGTTCCAAACTTTCGCGATTCTGTGGGGGCCTTCATGCACACCGAGATACACGCCGACGCCGTGGCCGGTGCCGTGCTGATAGTCCAGCCCCGCCTGATACAGCGCATGGCGCGCGAGGATATCCAGATGCGTGCCGGTCGTGCCCGCCGGGAAGCGCACGGTCGCGAGCGCGATATGCCCCTTCAGCACCAGCGTATAATGCCGGACCATATCGTCCGAGGGCTGACCGATCGGCACCGTCCGCGTGACGTCCGTCGTACCGTCCAGATACTGCCCGCCAGAATCGATCAGGAACAGCGACCCGCGCGCGAGCTTCCGGTTCGACGCCGTCGACACGCGGTAATGCGGCAAGGCCCCGTTCGGCCCCGCGCCGGAGATCGACGGAAACGAGAGATCATTCAGGTTTCCAAGGTCCTCGCGGAAGGCTTCCAACTTCATCACCGTGTCGATCTCGGTAACCTCGCCCGACTGGGCCTCGGTATCCAGCCAGTGCAGGAAGCGCGTCAGCGCCACGCCGTCGCGGATATGCGCCGCCGTCGTGCCCTTGATCTCCGCCGCATTCTTGCACGCGCGCGGCAAAGCCACCGGATCGCGCTGGCGCAGGATCTTCGCGCCCGAGGCCGCGAGCCGGTCAAAGAACCAGGCCGACGCCACATCGGGATCAAGGCTCACCGTCTTGTCCGACAGCGAGGCGAGCCCGTCCTCCAGCTGCGACAGCGGCCGCAGCGTCACCGTATTGCCGAGATGCCGGCGCAGCGCCCCGTCGGTCTTCGCCTCATCGATGAACAGCTCCGCCGAACCGTCCGCATACAGAATGGCGCGCCCCAGCGGCAGCGGCGTGCAGCTGACGTCTCCGCCGCGGATGTTGAACGCCCAGGCCAGCGAGGCCGG
>JBGTKE010000170.1:0-4004 GCA_041744775.1 Hyphomonas sp.
AGCGATGATGGCGGGCGGCGCGACCGCGAAGTCAGCCGCGACACGGCTCCGCGCGACAGCGGCAAGGGCGGTTTCCGCCGCCGCAACGGCGACGACTAGGTAAGGTTCGCGACTTTAGAAGTCCGACTGATTTGACCTCGCATGACCGAGCGGTCATTGATGGCCTTCGCCCTCAAGTGCATAGTGGCTGCGATGGGAGGCCGAATATGAAACACGCTTTTGCGGCGTTGCTGCTTCTTGGAGCGTGCACGACACCGCCCCAGGCGCCCGCTGCAGACAGTTGTCATACCGGCTCCTGGCTCCTGCAAGATGGCCGCGTACTTGATGTCGGCATGTCGACGGATGGACTGCGCTGGCGTTTCGCGGATGGGCGCACAGGCCTCGTCGCCAGCGACGGTCTGAACGCGCGCTCGACCTATGGCTGGACAGGCCAACCAGACGATCATGCGCTCGTCTTCGGCGAGTGCGGCTCGGGGACCTTGATGTTCGATGGCCAGCAAGCGGCGCCGATCCGCTTTGCGGTTCAGGAGGTAAGTTTCCAGGGCGAGGGCGAAACGTTGTTCGGCCGTCTGGTTTTGCCGGAAGGCGAGGGCCCTGTGCCGGTAGTCGTTCAGGTGCACGGCTCCGGCAGCTGGTCGGCCACCGCATACCTGGCCCGCCAGCGTATGCTGCCAGCGGAAGGCATCGGCGTCTTCGTCTACGACAAGCGCGGGACAGGCCGCTCAACTGGAAAATACACACAGAACTTCCATCTGCTCGCAGCGGATGCGGCCGCTGCAGCCCGCGAGGCGAGGCGCCTGGCGGGACCGCGCCTAGGCGCGCTTGCCTATGAAGGGGTCAGCCAGGGTGGCTGGGTCGCGCCTCTGGCCGCCGCGATCGAGCCGGTGGACCGGATCATCGTCGGCTACGGCCTGACGGTTTCGCCGCTTGAGGAAAACCGGAGCGAAGTGCTGCTGAACGTGTCCGAAGCGGGCTTCGGCTCAGAGGCGCTGGAGGGCGCAGGCGAACTTGCGGATGCAACCGGCGAGGTGATTGCCAGCAATTTCACCAGCGGCTTCCGCGAACTTGCCGAGGTCCGGAAGCGGTACAGATCGGAGCCGTGGTTTGAGGCCGCGCAGGGCGAGTTCACAGGCGAGATGCTCAGCTATCCAACCTGGCTCGTGCAGCTGACTGCCCCAATGATCGGGCGGCGCGCCAACCGGGGCACGACCTGGCGGCACGAGCCCTTGCCGGTGCTGCGCAGCCTGGATGTACCGATCCTCTGGGTGCTGGCAGGCGCTGACCGCGAAGCGCCGCCCGAGCAGACTCGCGCCGACCTTGTGCAGCTGCAAGGAGAAGGCCGACGCATCACGATCTTGGAATTTCCGGATACGGATCATGGCATCCTTGAGTTCGAATCCCTGCCGGACGGAAGCCGTGTCAACACGCGCGCCGCCAACGGGTATTTCGCAGCCGTTGCAGACTTTGCCCGTGATGGCTACCTCGCGCCCGGTCCGTATGGAAATGCCGTTCTGATCGGGAATTGACCGTCAGCCGCCGCGTGGATCGTTCCACTCGGCGGCGATGCCGTAGCCGCCCCGGCGCACCAGCCAGAACATGCCGATCAGGTCGAATATGCCGGCGCCGAGGCGTCCGAGGAATCCATATTTTGACTGACCGGCGAGGCGTTGGCGATCGTTCACCAACTCCTCGCGCACATCCCATCCGGCCCGCTTGACCAGCGCCGGCAGGAACCGGTGCATCGACGCGAAATAGGGTAGCTCGCGAAAAGCCTCGGTCCGGATCAGTTTCCAGCCGCAGCCCGTATCGGTTGCATCGTCCTGCAGGACGAACCGGCGCACGCCATTGGCGACGCGCGACTGGATCCATTTGAACCCGGAATCATTGCGGCTATTGCGCTTGCCCGCGATGATGCCGAGCTTGCCGGGCGCGCCCGGTGCGATCAGCGCCTGCCAGAGGCGGGCGGTATCGTTCGGATCGTTCTGTCCGTCGCCGTCGAGCAGCTGCACCCAGTCTCCGCGTACGGACTTGAGGCCGGAAAACAGCGCCGCCGACTTGCCGCGCCGCTGCACATGCGTCAGCACGGTCACCGTCTCCGGATGCGCGGCTTTCGCCTCGGCGAGTTCGGCGCCGGTGGTGTCACCGGACGCATCGTTCACGCAGATCACCTCGAAATCGATGCCCTCCAGCACGGCGTGCACCTCGTCGATCACGGGATGCACGTTGCCCGCCTCATTGAAGAAGGGGATCAGCACGGAAAGGGCAGGGGCGCGTGTCATTCGCCTCCTGCCTAGTCCAGCCCGCGCCGGAATCCAATCTCCCGTCTTGCGAGCCCGGCAGCGCGCTGTAAGGCTGGCTTTAGCCGAACTGGGGCCAAACGGGGGGGAAGTGAACATGGCCGCTGAAGTCGCCCACGGGCCGGATCTGGCCGCTCTTGTCATCCTGCTCGGCTCCGCTGTGATCGCGGTGCCCATCTTCAAGCGGATCGGCTTCGGCTCGGTGCTGGGCTATCTCGCCGCCGGGCTGGTCATTGGCCCGTTCGGCTTCCGGGTGTTCACCGAGCCCGCGGAAATCCTGCACGTCGCCGAACTCGGCGTCGTCATGTTCCTCTTTATTATCGGCCTCGAGATGCAGCCCTCGCGGCTCTGGGCGATGCGCCGGGACATCTTCGGTCTGGGCTTCGCACAGGTCGCCGTGTGCATCCTCTTGCTGTCCTGGGTCGGGGTGGCGCTCGGCTATTCGCCGCAGACCTCGCTGATCGCGGGCACCGGTTTCGTGCTGACCTCCACCGCCATTGTCATGCAGATGCTTCAGGAGCGCGGCGACCTCGCCAAACCAAGGGGGCAGAAGATGGTCTCCATCCTTCTGTTCGAGGATCTCGCCATCGTGCCGCTTCTGGCGCTGGTCGCCTTCCTGGCGCCGGGGGCGGGGGATGTGACGCTTGCCCAGCGCTTCATCGGGGCCGGCATCGGCCTCGGCGCTATCCTCGCGCTGGTGATTGCGGGGCGCTACCTGCTGAACCCGATCTTCCGGATCCTCGCCGCTGCCCGCGCGCGCGAAGTGATGACGGCGGCCGCCCTGCTCGTCGTGCTCGGCGCGGCCTGGGGCATGCAGCTTGGCGGCCTGTCCACCGCGATGGGCGCCTTCCTTGCGGGCGTGCTGCTGTCGGAATCCTCCTACCGCCACGAACTGGAAGCGGACGTCGAACCGTTCCGGGGCATCCTGCTCGGCCTCTTCTTCCTCGCCGTCGGCATGTCGCTCGACCTGAACGTGGTGGCCAACAACTGGCAGCTGATCGCGATCAGCGTCGTGGCGTTCACGCTGCTCAAAGCGGCCGGCGTCTACGGCGTCGCGCGCCTGTTCAAGGCCAGCCACCGTGAGGCGGCCGAGCGCACCGTGCTGATGACGCAGGGCGGGGAGTTTGCCTTCGTCCTCTATGCCGCCGCCCTCGCGGTCGGCATCATCGACCCGGAAGGCAGTGCGATGCTGACCGCCATCATCATCGTCTCGATGCTGATGACGCCGCTGTTCGTGCTGATCCACGACCGGCTGATGCCGGAAGTGGAAGTCGATGCGAGCGGGGTGGAGACGCCGAAGGACGCCACCGGCACGGCGCTGCTGATCGGCTTCGGCCGGTTCGGCCAGGTCGTCAGCCAGCCGCTGCTGGCGCGCGGTTACTCCGTCACCACCATCGATAATGATCCTGAGATGATCCGCGTCGCCGCCTCGTTCGGCTTCAAGGTCTATTTCGGCGACGGCCAGCGGCTCGACATCCTGCACGCCGCCGGGGCGCACCAGGCCTCATTGATCCTCGTCTGCGTCGACGACCGGCACGCCGCGACCCGCATCGTCCAGCTGGTGCGCCATGAATTCCCGAACACGCTGCTCCTCGCCCGCGCCTATGACCGCGAGCACGGCATGGAACTGGTGAAAGCCGGGGTCGACTATCCGGTCCGCGAGACCTTCGAGTCCGCCATCAAGTTCGCCCGCGCGGCGCTGGACCG
>JBGTKE010000171.1:0-3776 GCA_041744775.1 Hyphomonas sp.
CCGCGCGCGGCCGGGATTACTGGTTTTGCGCGGCCTGCCAGGCCTGCTTCCTGGATCCCGCCCAGCGCCCGGCGCGCGACGCCGAGCTTGCGCAATACCTCCTGCACCAGAACGACCCCGGCGATCCCGGCTACCGGCACTTCCTGTCGAGACTTGCTGATCCGCTGCTCGCCCGGCTTCCGGCAGCCTCGCAAGGCCTCGACTATGGTTGCGGTCCCGGCCCGGCGCTGGCGCAGATGCTGCGCGAAGCGGGTCACGACGTGGCGCTCTATGATCCGTTCTTCCAGCCGGATACCGGGCCGCTCGAGCGCACCTATGACTTTGTCACCTGCACCGAAACTGCCGAACACTTCCACCATCCGGCGGCCGAGTTCGACCGGATGATGGCCCTCGTCCGGCCGGGCGGACTGCTCGCGGTGATGACCGGTTTCCACCCGGACGCCGCGCGTTTCCAGGACTGGCACTACCGGCAGGATGCGACCCATGTCGTCTTCTACCGCGCCGAGAGTCTCCAGCATATCGCGGCGGCGCGAGACTGGACCTGCGAAATCCCGGCGCAGAATGTCGCCTTCCTGCACCGCCCGCTGGCCCCGGCTTAAGCCTAAGGACAGCGTCCCGGCGTCCGCGTCCCGGCGGCAACACACCAGAATATTCTGCGCCGGGGGCTTACGGCGCGCCCTGCCTCCGGCGTAAGACGCGGCAGTGGACAGGGACGCAAGGCGGCATCGGACATGAAGCTCAGCGCCTCCTGGCGAGCAACCCTGGCGGCCAGCTGCGTGCATCTGGTGATGGGCGCGAACCTGCCTTACCTGCCGGTCTGGATGGAAAAGGTCGCCGGCATGTCCGGCGCTGAGATCGCCGGCGCCGCCACCATCGCGATGATCATCCGCATCGTCGCCGGGCCGCTCACCGCCGGCATCGCGCAGGACCGCGGCCTGCGCGCCACTCTCGCGACCTCCATGGCGATCAGTTTCGCCGGCTACGCGCTGCTCTTCCCGGACTCGCCGCGCGCGGTGGATTTCCTGCTCTGCATCCTCATCTACAGCGCGCTCAACGTCGCCGGACCGCTGTTCGAAGCGATCCTTGTCTATGGCACGCGCGCCGGCAGTCCGGATTACGGGCAGGGGCGCGCCATCGTCTCGCTTGCCTTCGTGATCGCCAACCTCTCGGGCGGCGCCATCCTCGGCGCCTTCGGACCGGACTGGGTGCTGCTCTACCTCGTCGCCACCGCCGCGCTCGCGACGATCGCGCCGCTCTTCACCCAGCAGGGTGCGCGCCAGGCCCTCTCCAAACGCTCGGTAACCTCGACCTTCCGCGAGGGCTTTGCCCTGTTCCGCATCAAAGGCGTGTTCATCTTCATCCTTGCCGCCGCCCTGATCCAGGCGACCCACGGCGCCTATTACGCCTTCGCCTCCAATATCTGGATCGCGCAAGGCATTGGCGGCGGCCATATCGGCGCGCTCTGGGCCACCGGCGTCGGCGCCGAAATCCTGCTGCTGCTGTTCTCCGTCCGCCTGCTCGGCGGCCTGACGCCGCAGACCCTGCTGTGGATCGGCGGCATCGGCGCACTCCTGCGTTGGACAATGGCGGGCTTCGTGCTCCCCGTCGAAGCCGTCTATGCCCAGCAGACCCTGCACGCGCTGACCTTCGCGGTCACCCACATCGCCACGATGCGTTTCCTGCAGGCCGCCCTGCCGGACGACAAGCTGCCGCTCTCCTACGCCGTCAATGGCGCGCTCGTGTTCGGACCGATCATGGCCGTCACCAGCATCGTCGCCGGCCTCGCCTACGACGCCTTCGCCCCCGGCGGCATCGAGGCCCAGTCACGCCTCTACTGGATAATGCTGCCGGTCGGGGTGGCCGGTCTCGTGCTCGCCCACATGGCCAAGCCCGTTCCCGCCCGCATCGAAGCCGAGCCTGTGACCTAGCCCGCTTCGCGTTCGCCGCGCACGTCGAGATCGTATTCCCGCACCTTGCGGTACAGGGTCGAGCGGCCGATGCCGAGACGGCGCGAGACTTCGCTCATGTGGCCGTCATAGAATTCGATCGCATACTGAAGAAGGTCGCGTTCGATATCCTGCAGGCTGCGCAGCTCGCCGTCCTTGTCCTTGATCGCCACCGGGCTGGACGTCTCCACCGGGCCCACGTCATTGGCGGCCACCGGCACAGCGGTGCGCGCACCCGGCACGGAAGGCAGGTTTGCCACTTCCGGCATCTGGCCGGAAATCTGCGGGAAGTCCTGCGGGCGCAGCGTATCGCCGTCGCACAGCACGACCGCGCGGAACACCGCGTTCTCGAGCTGGCGCACGTTGCCCGGCCAGTCATAGGCGTGCAGCATTTTCATGGTGTCGGCCGAAGCGCCCGACACTTTCGCGCCCTCGCTCGCATTGAAGCGGGCGATGAAATGGTCGACCAGCGCCTGGATATCCTCGCGGCGTTCCTTCAGGGACGGCATGTCGAGCGGGAACACGTTGAGACGGTAGAACAGGTCCTCGCGGAACGTGCCCGCCTTGACCTGGCCTGCCAGATCACGGTTGGTCGCCGAGATGATCCGCACATTGACCTTGGTCGGGCGGCGCGAGCCGACCGCGTCGACCTCGCCTTCCTGCAGCACACGGAGCAGTTTCACCTGGGCGTCGAGCGGCAGTTCGCCGACCTCATCGAGAAACAGCGTGCCGCCATCTGCCTCGACGAACTTGCCAAGCGATTTCGTCACCGCGCCGGTGAAGGCGCCCTTCTCGTGGCCGAACAGGATCGACTCGACGAGGTTCTCGGGAATCGCCCCGCAGTTTACTGTCACGAACGGTTTGCCCGCCCGCGCCGAGGCGCCCTGGATGCACCGCGCCATCACTTCTTTACCAACGCCGCTCTCGCCGAGGATCAGCACCGGGATATCCGACGTCGCCGCCCGCTCCGCCATGCGCAGCACGCCGCGCATCGAGGCGGCCGAGGCAATCATGTCCTCGAACTTCATCCCGCCTTCGGCCTTGCGCGACAGGCGTTTCACTTCACCGGTCAGGCTCTGCATCTTCAGGGCGTTCCGGATACTGACGACCACCCGCTCGGGGTTGGCCGGCTTGACGATGAAGTCCACCGCACCGCGCCGCATCGATTGCACGATCGTGTCGATCCCGCTTGTCGCGGTCAGCATGATCACCGGCAGGTCGGCCCGGCGCTCGGCCAGCTTGTCCAGCGTCTCGAGGCCCGAAAGCCCCGGCATCGTCAGGTCCAGCAGCACCACGTCAATCCCCTCGCGCGCCTCGCAGGCGGTCGCGATTCCCGTCTCGCCGTCCGGCGCCGTGCGGCAGGCAAAGCCTGCCTTCTCCACGGCGGCCTGCAACAGGCGGCGCTGGGTCGGATCATCGTCGATCACGAGAATTGTCTTGGCCATGGTATCACCCTTCACGCATTATCCGTGGACGGACGCCAGACGCGCGACGTGCCACATCGTTACGGCCCGTTCTGACACACAGGAATGGAGTTAGGGTTTGCCGGACCTTTCAAATTTCACCGAATCCCCCCCATGGCGAAAATTGACGTCCCGCCCGCCGCCCCGCCACCCGGTCTAACCCAAGAGGACCCTTCCCCCACGCTTTGTTAAAAGTTTGCGCGCCATCACTTTGCGTTAACCGAGCACGGAAACCGACATGGCCGACCCCGCGCGCCTCCCGCGCACTTCCGAGGAAGACGACGCCCTGTCGCGCCTCGCAGCCGCCCGACATGTCCGACGCCATCGGCCTCGTCCTCGGCCTCGGCCTCTCCTATGACGAAGCCGC
>JBGTKE010000172.1:0-6488 GCA_041744775.1 Hyphomonas sp.
GCGCGACGCCGCCCGCGCGCTGATCGACATGAAGGAGCACCTCACCGCCTTTGCCGGCCAGCGCACCTCCATGCTCGCCGGCGTCAGCCATGACCTGCGCACGCCGCTGACGCGCCTGAAACTCGCCCTCGCGATGATGGAGGAGAATGAGGATATCCGGGCCGCCAAATCCGATCTCGACGACATGGCGATGATGCTCGACGAATATCTCGCCTTCGCGCGCGGCGAGGAAGGCGACGAGGCCGCGCTGTTCGATCTCGCCCAGGTGACGCGGGAAGTGGTGTCGGGCTTCGGTTCGCACATCCCGGTGGCCGGACCGCCGCAGATCAGGGTGATGGGCCGCCCGCTGGCGCTGAAACGCGCGGTGATGAACCTCGTGTCGAACGCGCTGAAATACGCCTCGAACGCGCGCGTGACCATGATCGACGGGCCGCACTGGGCCGAAGTGGTGGTCGATGATAACGGCCCCGGCATTGCGCCCGAACGGCGCGAGGAAGCCTTCCGCCCGTTCTCCCGGCTTGACGACGCGCGCAGCCAGAACGAGCCCGGCTCCGGCCTCGGCCTGACCCTCGCCCGCGACACGGCCCGGGCGCATGGCGGAGACATCCGGCTCTCGGTCAGCCCCCTCGGCGGACTGCGCGCTGTCTTGCGTATACCGACCGAGCCGCGCTAGGAGGCGCGGATGAGTACATCGAAATCCAAACTGGTCATCCGGAACGCCACACCGAAGGACATCGCCGCCCTCCTGCCGCTTTACGAAAAAGTCTATGGCGTGGGCTATGGCTATACGGCCGACGAGATTGCCGGGCAGATCAACAAGTTCGCCGACGGCCAGTTCGTCGCCGAGTATGAAGGCCGGATTGTCGGACATTGCGTAACGTTCATCATCTCGTCCGTCGTGGCGCTCGCGCCGCACACATGGCACGCGATCACCGGCGGCGGATTCGCCGCGCGTCATGATCCGGAAGGCGACATGCTGTATGGCATGGACGTGATTGTCGATTCCGAGTTCCGCCGCCTGCGGATCGGGCAACGCTTCTACAAGATGCGCCAGGACCTCTGCCAGTGGCACGAGCTGAAGGGGATCATGTTCGGCGGCCGGATTCCGGGCTACCAGCGCCTTGCCAAACAGTACCCGGACGCCAACGACTATGTCCGCGCGGTGCAGGAATCTAAGCTGCGCGATCCGGTGCTCTCCTTCCAGCTGCGCCAGGGCTTCGAGGTCCTCGGTGTACTGAAGAACTACATGCCGGAAGACTTCGAGTCCGGCGGCAACGCGACGCAGATGTTCTGGCGCAATCCGCTGGCGCAGGAAACCATCAAGGCGAAGCCGAGCTTCGGGGATACGTCCCTGCCCGAGCGGGTGCGCGTCGCCACGGTACAGTTCCAGATGCGGCGGATCAATTCGATCGACGAGTTCGAACAGCAAGTCGAGTATTTCGTCGACATCGCCGCCGATTACCGTGCTGATTTCGTCACCTTCCCGGAACTGTTCACGCTGCAGCTCCTCTCGCTCGAAGGCAAACCGCTGGGACCGATCGAGGCGATTGAGAAGATTTCCGAGTATACGGCCCGGTTCATCGCCTTCATGGAGAAGCTGGCAGTCGCCTACAA
Organism: Hyphomonas sp.; assembly: GCA_041744775.1. Classification (GTDB taxonomy): domain Bacteria; phylum Pseudomonadota; class Alphaproteobacteria; order Caulobacterales; family Hyphomonadaceae; genus Hyphomonas. The sequence continues at coordinate 1,615 of JBGTKE010000172.1, forward strand.
TATCAACATCATTGGCGGCTCGCACCCCTCGCGCATGCCGGACGGCGACATCCACAATGTCGCCTACGTCTTCCTCCGGGATGGCTCCGTGCACACCCAGGAGAAGCTGCACCCGACCCCGTCCGAACGGATCTGGTGGAACATCAAGGGCGGCGAAGGCAATCATGTCATCCAGACCGATTGCGGCCCGATCGGCGTGATGATCTGCTATGACAGCGAGTTCCCGGAAGTCGCCCGCCACCTCGTCGACCAGGGCGCGCTCTTGCTGTTTGTTCCCTTCTGCACCGACGAGCGCCGGGGCTATCTCCGTGTACGGTATTGCTGCCAGGCCCGCGCAGTCGAGAACCAATGCTATGTCGTAATGTCCGGCGTGGTGGGCAACCTGCCGAATGTCGAGAACATGGACATCCACTATGCCGAGAGCTGCATCCTGACGCCGTCGGACTTCCCCTTCTCGCGCGATGGCATCGCCGCCGACACGCCGCCGAACACCGAGACCGTGGCGCTCGCCGACCTGTCGCTGACCGACCTTCTGACCGCGCGCCAGGCCGGCGCCGTGCAGAACCTCAAGGACCGGCGCTTCGATCTCTACCGCGTCGCCTGGAAAAAGGACTAGGCGAGCTTCGCCGCCAGCTGGTCCATATAACCGGCTAGTTCGAGATCCTTCTGCGTGACGCCGTCCGCGTCATGCGTGGTGAGCGTGACCTCGACCCTGTTGTAAACGTTGAACCATTCGGGATGGTGGTCCATCTGCTCGGCCTTCAGCGCCGCGCCGGACATGAAGGCGAAGGCGGTCTTGAAGTCGGCGAACTTGTAAGTCTTGGCGATGGCATCGCGCTCGCCGTCCACGCTCGTCCAGCCTTTTAGCGCCTTGAGCGCAGCGGCGGCGCCGATCTTCTTGCTCATGCTCATTCCTCCCCGTCTTGTCCGAGTACGAAGTAAATCCAGGTGCCGTCTTCGGCGATGGCGGTGCGCATGCCGGGATAGCCTTCACCGGCGCGGATGCGGGCGATGCCGTCTTCGCGGATCAGTTCCTCGAGCCGGCGCCGGTCCTGGAAGGTCAGCTTCTCGGGGATCAGATCGGCGGCATCCTTCGCGGCGAGGTCGGGCCAGACATACCAGCGCTGGCCATCGATCTCGCGCAGGCCCGCGGGCTGTTCGAACAGTTCGCGCAGCTTCCGGTTCGGATCGACGCCGGTGCGGCGAAGCAGGTCCCAGAACCGGTCATGCGCCTGGCCGCCGACATTCGAGCGGAACTCCGGATAACGCGCGGCGATCTCGCCGAGGCCGCGCAGCGAGCCCTTGGTCGCTTCGCGGATCAACTCATCGCGCGTCTTCGCGGCGGCCTTGCTGATCTCGACCGGCGCCGGCGCCTGCGGCGCGTCGGTGAAGCGTTCGTCCGGTATCGGCGGCAGGGGCAGCACGACTTCCGGCTCGGCCGGCGAACAGGCAGCCAGCAGCAGTGCGGCGAGGATCGGGGCGAGGCTAGCGGAGCGCATAGCCGGTCACGGCCTCCAGATCGGTGAGGAGTTGTTCCTCGCCGGTCACCTTGATGGTCGCCATGCCCATGTCGCGCGCGGGCTTCAGGTTGATGCCGAGGTCATCGAGATAGACGCAGGCTTTCGGATCGACATCGAGGGCTTCGCACATCAGCGCATAGATGCGCGGGTCGGGCTTGCGGATGCCGAGCCGGGAGCTTTCGATCAGATGGTCGAACTGGTCGAACACGGCGGCGAGTTCCTTTGCCTTGCTGTCATCGCTGGTCATCGAGGCGCCCTTGCCGATCGGCGCATTGTTGGTGATGCAACCGACCTTGCCTTTTGTCTTGCAGACCTTCAGCGCGTTGACGACGCGCGGGCGCAGGCTTCCCGAGAGAAGGCCGAGGATGTCGCGGCCCGGGACTTCATGGCCGAGAGCTTTCGATTCCGCGCGGAAGAGTTCGTCGAAGGCGGCGGCGTCGACCTCCGAACGCTCGAGCCTGGCCCAGGCATTCTCGAGCGGATTGATGGAATTGACGGTACGGATGAAATCCGCCGGCAGGCCGGAGGCGGCTTCATACCGGTTGAAGGCTTCGAAGGGCGAGGAGGTGAAGACCCCGCCGAAATCCCAGATGATGGCTTGGAAGGTACGTGACATGGCGGCTAGCTAGCCGTTCGGGCGCGGCAATTCAAACCTTGATTTTTCGCGCCCCCGCCCTTGCAGGGGCCCGCGACAGCGGTAGTGTCCCGGCCCGAGACAAAAGGGAGAAAAACCATGGGCGTTCTGGACGGAAAAGTGGTGCTGGTCACCGGCGGCGGCAATGGCATTGGCAAGGAATGCGCCCTGCTGGCGGCGCGCGAAGGCGCGAAGGTTGTGGTCAACGACCTCGGCGGCAGCCTGAAGGGTGACGAAGAGGGCTCGGCCGGCCCGGCGGAAGCTGTCGCTGCGGAAATCCGCAAGGCGGGTGGCGAGGCGGTCTCCAATTCCGAGAGCGTGACGGACTATAAAGCCGTCGCCGGCATGGTGACGCAGGCGCAGGACACCTTTGGCCGGCTGGACGCGGTGATCAACCCGGCCGGCATCCTGCGGGACGGCATGTTCCACAAGATGAGCGAATCCGACTGGAGGGCCGTCATCGACGTCCACCTGCATGGCTCCTTCAACGTCACGCGTGCCACGATCGAGCATTTCCGCGAGAAGGAAGCCGGCTCCTATGTATTGTTCACCTCCACGACCGGCCTGATCGGCAATATCGGCCAGGCCAACTATGGTGCGGCCAAGCTCGGCATTGCCGGCCTCAGCCGCATCATCGCGATGGAGGGCGCTGCGAAGAATGTGCGCTCGAACATCATTGCGCCGTTTGCCTGGACACGGATGATCGCCTCGATCCCGGTGAAGGACGAGGCCGGCGCGCAGCGTGTCGAGCGGATGAAGAACGGCATGCGGGCCGACCAGGTCGCGCAGCTGGGCGTGGCGCTCTGCGCCGATACGGCGGCGCATGTCAGTGGGCAGATCTTCGGTGTGCGGGGCAATGAAGTAATCCTGTTCGACCAGCCGCGTCCGGTGAAATCGCTGGCCCGGCTGGAAGGCTGGACGCCGGACACGCTGATCGACCATTGCTTCCCGGCGATGAGCGGCAGCTTCTTCAGTCTGGGCGCGACGGCGAGCGTGTTTCCGTACGATCCGGTTTAGGGCTGGTTTGCATTGTTTCGCGAAGACCCTCACCTCCCACGACCTTTGGTCGTGGGCCCCTCCTCTACCGCTTTGCGGGAGAGGGGTTAAGTGGCGCTCGCCTTTACCCCTCTAACGAAGGGAGAGGAGGGGCCCATCGCGGAGCAATGGGAGGTGAGGGACTTGGGGTTTGAAAATTTCTTGATTGAGCATGGACGGAGTATAACTCCGTGCACTGAGGTGTAGCGGAAGGAATGGGGAAGTATTTTATAACGGCTTGAGGGGACTGGATTTTATTTTTCCGGAAGCGTGTTTTTTGTAGGCTCAAGTTCCTGCTCTACGCTCGCCCAACCTGCTTTACCTTGATGCGCGCAGCGTACAGGCGATGTCGATTTTCTCTCAGTTTTTATCATTCTTTCTCATTTTTTTCTCACGCAGTGACGGGCAATTCTCATCCCGTATCGCTGCATGGGGCCTATTCCGGCGTAAGCAATGTCGGGCCGCCTTCGTCCGGGGGTGGATCGGTGGGGGCGGGTTCGGTCGCTGGTTCCTCGGTGGGCGGTTCTTCAACGGGCGGTTCGGGCAGCGGCTGTGTGTCGAAGGTGTCGTCGGCGGAGTTGAGGATGTCGTTCAGGGCGTCGTTGGCGTTTTCTGCCGGAACGGCTTCGAGGGCTTCTTCGCCTTCGTCGGGCGCGTCGGGCAGGTCTTCGAGGACCGGCGGCGGGCGCGGGGTTTCGCCGGGGCCGGGCTTGACGCGGGCGCCGTCGCCAAGGACGCAGGACGCGTAGCCTTCGTTCGCGACAACACGCATGCGCGACTGGATCGAGCCGGTGCGTTTCGTCACATAGGGGCCGGGCTTGTCGGCGCTCCATTTGTTCGGGGACGGAAGAACGGCGGCGAGGCGGGCCGCTTCGAGCGGCGAGAGATCGGCGGCGGATTTGCCGAACCGGGCCTGGGCGGCGGCCTCGGCGCCGAACAGGCCGTCGCCCCATTCTGCGACGTTGAGATAGACTTCCATGATCCGGCGCTTGCCCCAGACGGTCTCGATGACATAGGTCATCCAGGCTTCGCCTGCCTTGCGAGGCATGCCGCCGCCATTCCAGAAGAACACGTTCTTGGCCGTCTGCTGGCTGATGGTCGAGCCGCCGCGGCGTTTCCTGCCGTCATGTTTCCTGTTGTATTCGCGGGCTTCCTCGATGGCTTCCCAGTCGATGCCGCCGTGTTCGCAGAACTTCGCGTCCTCGGACGCGATGACGGCGAGGACGAGGTTTGGCGAGATCTGGTCGAGGCTTGTCCAGTCGCGGCGCACGTCTTCGCCCTGCCCGGCGCGCTGGGTCATCAGGATGGTGGCGGGCGCGGGCATGAATTTCAGGAGCAGCGCGTAGAGGTGAAACAGGACGAAGATCGCCATGGCGGCCTGCACGATGCCGACGAGGACGCGGCGCCAGAGCGGCACGTCGCGCTTCGGTTTTTGCGGCAGCGGGGGCGCTGCGTCTGTGCCGTAATAGGTGGAGGCGGAGGTGTTGCTCGTATCGTCACTCATGCCCCGAGATCCCATTCTTCGATGACCGTGCTATCATGTTCGCTCGCGCGGCGCCGTGCCTTTTCCTCAGCAAAGCGGGCAGGATCAAGGCGGGCGAGTGCCCAGATGGCCGCGCCGCGCACCAGCGCCGAAGCGTCGTCCAGCAACGCCAGCAGGCTGGGTGTCAGACGAGCGCTGCCGG
>JBGTKE010000173.1:0-1936 GCA_041744775.1 Hyphomonas sp.
CAGGGCGCATGAAACGCATCGCCCTGACCCGCCCACCCTTGCCGAAGCTGCCAATGGAAGGCGGGTGCCATTGCGGCGCCGTACGCTATTCGATCACCGCTCGGCCGATGGCGGTGAATGCCTGCCACTGCGATGACTGCAAGCGGCTCTCGGGCGGGCCGTTTGGTCTGTACTTGCATGTGGCGAAAGACACGCTGGAGGTAAGCGGCGGCGCGCGCGACACATTCCGGCGCACCGGCGGCAGCGGCAATCCGATCAGCATCGAACGCTGCGCGGCGTGCGGCACGCGGATGTGGCATCTGCCGGACGTGGCGCCGGATCTCGTGATCCTCTGCGCCGGCACGCTGGACGACAGCGCCTGGGCGATTCCGACCTCGCATATCTTCATCGAATTTGCGGCGGCCGATGCGGTGGCAGCGGACGATGCAATTGTGGTGGAAGGGTTCCAGACGTCGCGGCTGGCAATCTGGGACCGGTTCAGCGAAATCTACGAGACCTGATCGTCATAGGCGCCATTGGCAAACGCTTCGGCGAGCTTGAAGCGCTGGATCTTGCCGGAGCCGGTGAGCGGCCATTCGTCGACCCAGATCCAGTAGGCCGGTGTCTTCTGCGGCGACAGGCGCTCGCGGATGAAGGCGCGCAGTTCGGCATTTGTCGGGCGGGGCTGGACATTGCTGCGCATGAAGCAGGCGACCTGTTCGCCCCATTTCTCGTCCGGAATGCCGACGATGGCGATTTCGGAAATGGCCGCGTGTTCGAGCAGGGCGTTCTCGATCTCGGCGGGGAACAGGTTTTCGCCGCCGCGGATGATCATCTCCTTCACCCTGCCGGTGATCTTGACATAGCCGCGCGCGTCCATCCGGCCGAGGTCGCCGGTATGCAGCCAGCCTTCGGTGTCAATGGTCTGGGCGGTGGCGGCGGGATTGTCATTGTAGCCGAGCATCACCGAATAGGCGCGGGCGCAGATCTCGCCCTGTTCGCCGATCGGCAGGACGGCATTGGTGGCCGGGTCGCGGATCGAGATTTCCGTATACGGAGACGGCTGGCCGATGGTCTGGGTGAGGTCTTCCTCGGTGTCCTCGTACCAGGCCTGGGTGAGGACCGGCGAGGTCTCTGTCTGGCCATACACGATCTGGATCGGGGCGCCGAACACGGCGCGGGCCTTGCGGCAGAGTTCCGGCGGCACCATCGATCCGCCGGACATGATGCGCGTCGTGCACGAAACATCGGCGCCGGATTTCTGGACGGCGTCGATCAGGGCGACGAGCATCGTGGGCACTCCGAGGATGAAGGCGGTGCGCTCGCGGGCGATCACCTTGACGACCATGTCCGGGTCAAACATCGGGGCGAGCAGCATTGTGGCGCCCATGCCGAGGCCGCCGAGAACGAGAATGGCGCAGCCGGTGGTGTGGAAGAGCGGCATGTTGTGGACGAAGGTGTCGCCGGCCTTCAGCCCGGCGCGTTTCATGGTCTCGACGCCGTTGCGCACGAGGCCGTTATGGTGGAGCAGGGCGCCTTTCGGGAAACCGGTGGTGCCGGAGGTGTACTGGATCTGTACGGGGTCGGACGGTTTGGGGTCGCGCAGCTTTCCCTTGTCCTCACCGGCGAACAGGGCGGCGTGGTCGGTCAGCAGGATGCGGTGGCGGATGGCGGGGATCTCGTCGCAGACCGCATCGGCGATCGCCTGCATCGGGTTGCCGCGGAAGTCGGTGACATAATAGATCGCCTCCGAACGGGACTGTTCGAGGACGTATTTCAGCTCGCGTTTCTGATAGGCCGGATTGACGGTGACGAGGGTAACGCCGGCGAGACCGCAGGCCAGCTCGAGCAGCACCCATTCCGGGACATTGTTGGCATAGGCCGCGACGCGCGCGCCTTCCGCGTGCCGGGAGGCGAGGGCGCGGGCGAGGCGCTCGGCATCGCGCAGGAGTTCGCC
>JBGTKE010000174.1:0-14547 GCA_041744775.1 Hyphomonas sp.
GCCGTGCGCCGCGCCATCGAGAATGCCGCGACCGGGCGCACCACGCTGGTGATTGCGCACCGCCTGTCGACTGTACGCCGGGCGGACCGCATCCTTGTCATGGAGCAGGGCCGGATCGTCGAAGAAGGCACCCACGACACGCTTGTCACCAAAGGCGGGCTCTACGCGCGCCTCGCGGAACTTCAGTTCACGGAGCGTTAGGCCTTCTTGCGGGCCCGGTTGAAAGCGCCGTCCAGCGAGAATGTGAAAGCCAGCGACAGGATCAGCGGCACCCAGATCGGCAAGCTGCCGAGACCCGGCGCGCCCGCCGCGCTGGCGATGTGATCGTCAACGCACCACCACAAAAGCCAGAGCCACATGTTCACCTCCAGGATGCCGCGGCCAATTGCTCCGCATCATGAAGATAAGAGCCCGTGGGGGCAGCGCAAGCCTTGCTATTCGGCGGCCTGAAGCGCCGGCTTGGCGTCTGCTTTCGGAGCGGGCGTGTGGAACTGTATGACGCCGTCCTCGATGGGCAGCTCGCGCAGGTTCTTTCGGTCCGTGAAATAGTTTTGGTGCAGTTTCCACGGTGCCTCGGTGTGCTGACGCGGGAACTGGTCCATCACGCGCTGGAAATAGCCCGACGAGAAATCCACGAAGGGCTCGGTCTCGTTCGGGAAATACGCGAGATAAGGCATCGCTGAGGTCGCGCCCTTTTCGTCCATCAGGTTCAGCAGGCGGCAGACATATTCGCTCGTCAGGTCGGCCTTGAGCGTCCAGGAGGCGTTGGTGTAGCCGAACGTCACCGCGAGGTTCGGCAGGTTCGACAGCATCACGCCTTTATAGTTGAGCAGCTTGCCGGGATCGACCCTGGCGCCGTCGATTGAGACGTTGACGCCGTTCATGAAGATGAGGTTCAGGCCGGTCGCAGTGACGATGATGTCGGCTTCGAGTTCCTTCCCGGATTTCAGCAGGATGCCGGTCTCGGTGAAGCGTTCGATATGGTCGGTCTCGACGCTCGCCTTGCCGGATTTCAGCGCATTGAAAAGATCCGAGTCCGGAACAAGGCAGAGGCGCTGCTCCCAGGGATTGTAGGTCGGCGTGAAGTGCGTCTTGACATCATAATCGGGGCCAAGCTCCTCGCGCACCATGCCGAGCAGGCGTTCACGCGCTTTCTCCGGGTTCTTGCGCGTCTGGCGGAAGAAGAACTGCTGGAGCAGGACATTCCGCCAACGGATCATCGTATAAGCCACCTGGCCCGGCAGGACCTTGCGCAGGAAGTTCGCCAGCCCGTCGACCGCCGGGCGCGAGACGACATAGGTGGGCGAGCGCTGCAGCATGGTGACGTGTCCGGCCTTGTCCGTCATGGCCGGCACCAGCGTCATCGCGGTGGCGCCCGATCCGATCACGACGACTTTCTTGCCGGTATAGTCGAGGTCCTCCGGCCAGTGTTGAGGGTGCAGGATCTGGCCTTGGAAGGCAGCCTCGTCCGGAAATTCCGGCTTGTAACCCTGGTCGTAGCGATAATAGCCGCCGCACATGAAGAGAAAACGCGCGTTGGTCACGCTTTGCTCGCCGGTCTTCACGTTCTCCTGGGTCACGCGCCAGACCTGGTCGGCGCTCGACCAGTCTGCGGCGACAATTTTCGTATCGAGCTGGATGTGCTGGCGCACCCCGTACTCATCAGCCGTCTCGTTGACATAGTTCCGGATTGACGGGCCATCGGCGATCGCCTTGGCCTCCGTCCACGGTTTGAAGTCAAAACCCAGCGTATGCATGTCCGAGTCGGACCGGATACCCGGGTAGCGGAAGAGATCCCAGGTTCCGCCGATGGCGTCCCGTGCCTCGTAGATCCGGTAGGATTTTTTCGGGCTCAGCTTTTGGAGATGCACGGCAGCGCCAATGCCTGAAAGGCCGGCGCCGATGATGAGAACGTCTGTGTCAGGTTTTGTCATGGCGCGGTTCATACCGCGATTTCCTGCGCATGGCAAAAAATCCTGACGGAGGCGTCAGGTTATGTTCGCCTGCCGCCCGAAAGCGCTCGCATGGCGAAGCTGTTCCTGCACCAGCGGCAGGATGTCTTCGTTGCCGGCGAGGATCGAGCCGGTCTTCATCACATCCCCCCCGTCGATCTCGGCAACATGCCCACCCGCTTCGCGCACGAGCACGATGCCGGCGGCAATATCCCAGGATTTAAGATTGCGCTCCCAGAAGCCATCAAAGCGCCCGGCGGCGACCCAGGCCAGGTCGAGCGCCGCCGAGCCATATCGGCGGATGCCGGCGCAAGCGGGCGTCATCGCCAGTATTTCGCGCGCAAAGGCGGTGTGGGCTTCTTCGGCCTTGCCGTGCCAGGGCGTGCCGGTGGCGATGACCGAGTCCGACAATCTCTTGCGCGTGGCGACGCGCAGCTTGCGCTGCTCCAACCAGGCGCCTCGGCCGGTTTCGGCCCAGAAGATTTCGTTCTTGGCGACATCGAAAACGACGCCGGTTAGCAGCTGCCCGTCGCGCTCCAGCGCGATCGAGACCGAGTAATGCGGCTGGCCGTGCAGGAAGTTCAGCGTGCCGTCGAGCGGATCGACGATGAACCGGTTGGACTTGTCGGTGCCCTCCACGACGCCGCGCTCTTCCATCACGAAGCCGTAGCCCGGGCGGGCTTTCATGAGGTGGGTATAGATCGTTTCTTCGGCCCGGTGGTCGGCGTTCGAGACGAAATCGGCAGGCCCCTTTCGGGAGACCTGCAGGTTTTCAACTTCCCCAAAGTCGCGCGCAAGGCTGCGCCCAGCGGCGCGCGCAGCGGCGATCATGACTGCGCCAACGGGGGAGGGTTTCGACATGAGAAATAGCTCTTGGCGCTTTTGAGGGCGGGAGCGGGGGCGTAATCGCTTGAGCCCGCAGGGTCAAGGCGCGGACCGTTAATGCGGCCCGAGTCTGTCCAGCAGCACGTTGAAGGCTCTGACAGCGGCCACAGGGCCCTCCGGGTGGTTCCAGACGCCGGACGACACCGCGATGAAGTCGGCTCCGGCGGTCACCAGCGTCTCGGCATTTTCCAGCAGGATCCCGCCAATCGCGACACAAGGGATCAGCATGGCCGCCTGCCAGACCTGCAGCAGTTCCAGCTCAGCCGGCACCGTGCCTTCCTTGGTCGCCGTCGGGTAAAAGGCCCCGAAAGCAACATAGTCCGCGCCGTCTTCGCCGGCCTGCATCGCCTTGTGATAGCTGTTCTTGGCAGTCGCGCCGACGATGGCGTCCGGCCCGAGCAACTTGCGGGCGGTCTGGACCGGCACGTCGTCCCAGCCGACATGCACCCCGTCCACGCCGAGTTCTTTTGCCAGCTCGGCCGAGTCGTTGATCAGCACGGCGACGCCCGCTTCCTGCGCCATAGCAGTGACAGCCCGGGACACCTCCCGCGTGGCCCGCATATCTATCATGCCGTCTGCGCCCTTGATGCGCAGCTGCAGGGAGGCCACGTCTCCCGCGCCGATGGCTGCCTCGAGCGTTCGCGCGAAACCGGCCACATCCGCAATCTGCGGCGGGGTGATCAGGTAAAGGCGCGTGCGCGGGCGGGGCGGAAGGGCTGTGCTCATGGGCGCTGCCTCTGCGGCGGAGGGCGGCGGAAGTCAACGCCGGGCGCCCACTGGAAATTCCTGAAGTTAGTTCTATAATGGAACTTTATAGCTGATCGGTTTTGCATGATGTCCAAGAAACTTCCCGTCCGCGTGTTCCAGCCGGTCTTCGGCCTGTTCATGGCCACCTTCATGAGCTTCCTGATGTCGGGGGCGATCACCGCGCTGAATATCGGCTTTCCGCCGGACTATCTAAGCCGCTGGATGCATTCCTGGGGCCTCGCTTTCCTGCTGGCCTACCCGGCCATCCTGATCGTCGCGCCGATCGCCCGCCGCCTCGCGCTCCGCTTCGTCGAGTCCCCCTTCGCGCCGCCGCCCGTGAAAGCCGCTAGCCAGCCGGTCTGAACACCCGCTTGGTGCTCGCGGGGTTCTTTGCCAGCGCCGCGCCTCGCCGCATCGGGCGGGGTTCAAGCTCGCCCTTGCAGTTCGGACAGATGCCGTCGAGCGGCCCGTCCATGCAGTCGTCGCAGAAGGTGCACTCAAAGGAGCAGATGAACGCGCCCGGCTCATCGGCCGGCAGGTCGCGGTCGCAGCGTTCACAGCCGGGTCGCATTTCGAGCATGTGGGATCACCTCCGCTGGAAGGGAAGTAGCCCAGGTTTTAGAAGTCGAACAGGTCGCTGAGGAAGCTTTCGCGGCCCCGGCGTTTGCCCTTCCGGTACTTCCAGTCGTCGTCATCGTCGTGGCGGTCCTGGAACCGGTCCTCGTCGCGGTGATGCGCCGGAGGGTGCGCTTCGGGATGCGGGGCAGGCGCCGGCAGTACGCTGGCAGAGCGGTCGATGATCTTGTCGAGCTCGCCGCGGTCCAGCCACACGCCGCGGCACTTCGGACAATAATCGATCTCGACACCGGAGCGGTCCGCCATGACCAGCGTTTCACCATCGACAGGGCATTTCATGGCCGGGAACTCCAGAAGCAGAAAGGGGCGCAGCCGGATAGCTGCGCCCTTTCAGATGGGTCTGAGGCGTTAGCCCACAAGGGGCACATCGCCCCTAAGCCTGTTCGCGCTTCGCCGCGTCGATCAGCGTCTGCTCACAGGGTTCCGGCGTCCCGTCGCGGCCGCGGCAACAATCCGCTTACGACCTCGACGCCTCGCACACGGTGTCGACCGTATGGCCGAGCGCCTTGTCGAAATCGGCGTCGCTCTGCTGGGCCGACAGGCCTTCGGTCAGCGCGCGCGAGAAGCTGGCGATGATGCCGGTATTCTCGGCGAGCTTGCGGCAAGCCTCCTCGCGGCTGTAGCCGCCCGAGAGGGCAACCACGCGCATGACGCGCGGATGGTCGACCAGAGCTTTGTAGAAATTCGCCTTCGCCGGCAGGGTCAGTTTCAGCATCACTTGCTGGCCCGCGGGCAGGGCGTCGAGATGTTTCAGGATTTCGGCGCGGAGGATTTCCTCGGCCTCGGCCTTGTCGGCGATCGAGATCGTCACTTCCGGCTCGATGATCGGCATCAGGCCGTGCGACAGGATCTGTTTTCCAACTTCGAACTGCTGCGCGACAATGGCGGCAATGCCGGCCGGGTTCGCCGCGTCGATGACCGAGCGCATCTTGGTGCCGAAGATGCCCTTGGCAACGGCGCGCTCCAGCAAAGCATCAAGGCCGGTGATCGGCTTCATCAGCTGCACGCCGTCTTTCGCGGCTTCGAGGCCCTTGTCGACTTTCAGGAAGGGGACGACGCTGCGCTTGGTCCAGAGATACTCTGCCGTCGGAATACCGTCGATGGCGCCGTCCATGGTGCGTTCGAACAGGATTGCGCCGATGACTTTCTCGCCGCGGAACGCAGGCGACTTGATGATCCGGGCACGCATCTCATGGATGAGGCCGTACATTTCCTCGTCGGACGACCAGGCGCTTTCCTCGATGCCATATTGGCGCAGCGCCTTGGGAGTCGAGCCGCCCGACTGGTCGAGCGCGGCGATGAAGCCGGCCTTCTGCGCCATCTGCAGCGCCATTTCCGCATTGCCTACTGTCATCGTCATGTTCGTGCTCGCCATTGTCCCGACCTTGTGTTCGTAACCGAAGGTAACCTGTTCGTCTGTATCCGCCGCGCTGCAAGTCGCTGTCACGCTTTGAAACAGGAGCCCGGCCCGAATCGGGGCCGTTGTCTCAATAGGAACAGCGTCCGCCAGCGGACCTTCATGACTGCCCTATATTCAAGTGCCGTGCCGGAAAAGCCAGACAACGTTGCCATGCAGTGTGCCGGCTAGTCCGCGCAGCCGGCCCAGTGGTCGGCGAGGAGTGCTTGCCAGGCGTCCGTGCCTCGCGACCGGCCGGTCAGCACCAGGCGGAAATCCGTGTACCCGGGATGGTTGGGAACCGGTGCGATCACTTCCACGACCGTCCCGTCACGCGCATCGAGCCAGAGTTCGCCGCCATCGAATCCTGCTCCGGAGAGGGCATACCGATGCGCCCGTGTTCCGGCGCGGCGCTCGGCGCCCTGCCAGGTGGCCGTGAGCAGGCCTGTCGACCGCAGCGCCTCTTCGGGCGGGCCTTCCGGCCAGATTAGCGCCATCGACCAGGTCCGCATCTCGCCGCGCACCGGCGGACGGGCGAGGGCGTTGAAGTCGGCAAAGTCGAAATCATAAAGGCGCCACGGCGCCGTGCCCGGCAAGGCCAGCTCCAGCGCGGGATCGGCGTCCGGGGCCTCCATCCGCACTGTCAGTCCGCGCGGGTCAGCATCCAATTGCAGCCAGGCGAAGGCGGCCTGCGTGCCGTCTTGCGCCAGGCTGCCGCCGGCGAGCGCGGTGGCTTCGTCCGACGGAGGATCAAACTGCGCAGTGACAAGTGCCGCCTGCGTACAGCGCGAAACCATCTTGTAGACTTCGACGGCGTCAGCGCTGTTCTGGAATACCGCAATGCGCTCGGGCTCGGTGCCATCAGTATTGCTGCGAATGTAGCTCAGGATTCGGTCTTCCGGCGCGGGCCATGTCGCGCAGGCAGCCAGCATCACAACGGCGAACAGGGCAGGGACAAGTTTCATGACGCACCTCCGATTTCTGCTGAGATGCGCCGGGCACTGGGTTTGGATGCAGCCTAGCTGCGCAACGCTTCGACCCCGGGTAATTCTTTGCCCTCCATCCATTCGAGGAAGGCGCCGCCTGCGGTCGAGATGAAGGTGAGGTCCGCGGCGACGCCCGCATGATGCATCGCGGCCACCGTATCTCCGCCGCCAGCCACAGCCACCAGCTTGCCGGCTTTCACCCGCGCGGCGGCGGCCTTCGCCGCAGCAACCGTCGCCATGTCGAAGGGCTCGAGTTCAAAGGCCCCGAGCGGGCCGTTCCAGACGACCGTCCTGGCGACGTCCATGGCAGCCGCCAGGACCGCCACCGTTTGCGGGCCGGCATCAAGTATCATCTCGTCATCGGCCACGTCGTCCAGCCCGCACACGCGGTGCGCGGCGTTGGCCTTGAACTCTTTCGCCACGACCACATCACGGGGCAGCAGGATGTCGCATCCCGAGGCCTTGGCGATGGATTCGATTTCCTTCGCCGTCTCGATCAGGTCGCGTTCACAGAGTGATTTGCCCACAGCGTGTCCGCGCGCGAACAGGAACGTGTTGGCCATGCCGCCGCCGATGGCGAGGGCGTCGACTTTTGTCACGAGGTTCTTGAGCAGATCGATCTTGGAAGAGACCTTGGCGCCGCCGACGATGGCCATCACGGGCCGCTCGGGTTTGCCGAGCGCCTTGTCCAGCGCGTCAAGCTCGGCTTCCATGTTGACCCCGGCATAGGCCGGCATGATCTCGGCCAGAACGGCCGTCGTGACATGGCGGCGGTGAGCAGCGGAAAAGGCATCATTGACGAAGATGTCGCCGAGGGCGGCGATCTCTTTCGCCAGTTCCATGTCGCCCTTTTCCTCGCCTTTATGGAAGCGAGTATTCTCCAGCAGGATCACACCGGCGGGCTGCAAATCGGCGATGGCTTTCCTGACATGCTCGCCTTTGCAGTCGGCGACGAAACTGACATTCGCCCCCAGGACCTTTGCAAACGCACCGGCGATGGGCGCAAGGCTCATCTCCGCAACGCGCTCGCCTTTCGGACGCCCGAAATGGGCGAGCAGGGCGACCTTTGCGCCGGCCGTCCGCAGGCTCTGGACCGTGTCGACCGCCGCACGCAGGCGTGTATCGTCCGTGACCAGACCATTTTCCATCGGCACATTGAAGTCGACGCGCACCAGCGCGACCTTGCCGGTGAGATTGCCCGCGTCGGCGATGCGTTTGAAGTTGGTCATTCCGCCCTGCCGAACTAGATCAGCTTCGACATTGCAACGGCGGTATCCGCCATCCGCGTCGAGAAACCCCACTCGTTGTCATACCAGGTCATGATCGACACGAAATTGCCGTCCATGACTTTCGTCTGGTCGAGGTGGAAGATCGAGGAACGATCGTCATGGATGAAGTCTGACGACACGTTCGGCACGTCGGTGACGCCGAGGATGCCCTTCAGCGGACCTTTGCTGGCGGCAGCGATGATCGCGCCGTTCACTTCCTCGACAGTGGTATTCTTCTTGGCGATGAACTTCAGGTCAACGACCGAGACGTTCGGCGTCGGCACGCGCACCGAGATGCCGTCCAGCCTGCCTTTCAGTTCCGGCAGCACGAGGCCGACGGCCTTGGCGGCGCCGGTCGAGGTCGGAATCATCGAGAGGGAAGCGGCGCGGGCGCGGTAGAGGTCCTTGTGCATCTGGTCGAGCGAGGGCTGGTCATTCGTGTACGAATGGATCGTCGTCATCATGCCCTTGTCGATCCCGATGGCGGCATGCAGCACCTGCGCGACCGGCGCGAGGCAGTTGGTCGTGCACGAAGCATTCGAGACGACCATGTGCTCTTTCTTGAGCTTGTCATGGTTGACGCCGTAGACGACCGTCAGGTCCGCGCCGTCGGCCGGGGCCGAGACCAGCACGCGCTTGGCGCCGGCGGCAAGGTGGGCCGAGGCCTTGTCCTTCGACGTGAAGATGCCGGTGCATTCCATCGCGATATCGACGTCCAGCTCGCGGTGCGGCAGGTCCTTCGGATCGCGTATCGCGGTCACCAGGATCGGCTTGCCGTTGATGATGATCTTGTCGCCGTCGACCTTCACATCGGCCGGGAAGCGGCCATGCACGGAGTCGAAGCGCAGGAGGTGGGCGTTCGTTTCGACCGGGCCGAGGTCGTTGATGGACACGACTTCGATGTCGGTGCGGCCATGTTCGATGATCGAGCGCAGGACGAGGCGGCCGATCCGGCCAAAACCATTGATTGCAACGCGAACGGCCATCTGTTTTCTCCTGTCAGGCGAACTATCTCGCAAGTTTTGCTGCCATTTACTGGCGCTGGCCCCCCGCGTCCACCCGCATTCCGCGCGGCAACGCGCCGCGAACTTGACGCAGGGGAAGAAGGCTCCGGCCTTGCCGGCGGCTTGCAAGTCCCATGCTCAACGGGTGGGTGGACAGGCCGACCCGCTCCGACTAGGGCCAAGCCGATCGAGGGTACACGGCATGACCACGGCGCAAGGGCAGGGAACAGTGGCGGGCCGCCCGGCGCTCGACTGGGTTCTTTTCGGCCTTCTCTCCGTGATCTGGGCCGGGGCCTATCCGCTGACACGCCTCGCGGTCGGCAAGGGGCTCGACACCGGCCTGCCCGCCGAATGGGTGCTCCCCGGCCGGCTCTGCATCGGCGCCGCTTTCCTCTGGATCGTGCTGATTGCCAACCGGAAACACCTGCCGCCGCTGAACGACCGCAAGCGCTGGACGGCCATCGTCGGCATGGGTCTCGTCGGCTCGGTCATCCCATTCTTCTTCATCACCACGGCGCAGGAGACGGTCGATTCCAGCCTCGCGGCGCTCTACACCGCCGCCTCGCCGGTTTTCGTGGCCATCGGCGCGAACCTCCTGTTTGCCGAGGAGAAGATGACCGCCCGCACCGGCTTCGGTGTCATCCTCGGCTTTGCCGGCGTGGCGGTTCTGTTCGGGCCCGACGCGATGGAAGGTCTCGGTTCGGCCAGCGTGATCGCCCAGGTTTTCCTGCTGATTGCCACGCTCGCCTATGCCCTCTCGACCCTGATCGCGCGCGGCGCCCCGCCGATGGATGCCATCGCCTTTGCCACCAGCTACGCAACCGTGTCTGCCCTCGCCTCCTTGCCGCTCACCCTTACCATCGATCCCGCCACGATCAACGCCACCTGGGTCAACTGGCTGGCCGTGCTGGGCCTCGGCCTCGGATCCTCCGGCATCGCCCAGGTGCTTTACATGCTGCTGATCACGCGCGCTGGCGCCACCTTCGTGTCGCTCAACGGCTATTCCATCCCGGTCATCAGCGCGGCTTTCGGCTGGATGTTTTTCCAGGAAGTCCAGAGCTGGAACGCGGTTGCCGCCTTCATCCTCATCCTCGGCGGCGTCTGGCTCGCCCGCAGCGGCGGGCGCGGCCGCCTGCCGGTTCAGCGATAGGCCGCTACCGACTCGCGCACTTCGCCGTCCGCATCAAACAGGAAGGTCTCGGCGACGAGCTCTTCGCGGTGGTTGGTGTACAGAAGGGTGATGGCGTCGCTGCTGGTCAGCACGTTCTCCAGCTCGAAGAACAGTTCCGGCGAGCGCTCCAGCGCCCGGGTCCAGTAGTCCCGCAACGCCGCCTTGCCGGAAAGGCTGGACGCGCCATTGCCCATCACCAGCGCGATGCGCGGCGAATGGAACACCACGCCGTCCGAATAGTGCGACAGGATGCGGTCAATGTCCCGGTCGTTCCAGGCCGACATCCACGCCCGCGCAAAGCGCTCCGCCTTGACCCTGTCCAGCATGCCTGTCTCCTCGCCCGGCGCAGCGCGCGCATCTTGCACTGGCCGCGGGCCGCGTCCACGGTGGGAAAAGGGGAGGCAGACCATGATCAAGCGCAGCGTGCAGTTCCTGCTGGCGGTCTTCTTCCTCGTCGCGGGCGTACTGCATTTCAAGCTCGACGATACCTTCGCGCGGATCGTTCCGCCGATGCTGCCCTTTCCGGTCGCGATTGTCTGGATCACCGGCGCCATGGAACTCGGCTTCGCCGCCGCGCTGCTCGCCAGATGGCGCCTGCCGCTGGCGGGGTTGCTGCTCTCGGCCTACCTGCTCGCGGTCCTGCCTGCGAACATCTACATGGCGATCGCGCAGTTACCGCTCGGCGACACCGCGCTCAGCCCGGCCGCTTTGTGGATCCGCGTTGCGTTGCAATTCCCGCTGATCGCGCTGGTACTCTGGTCCACGGGAGCGCCGCCGTTCCGCAAAACTCCGGATACGGACGGTTAATCTCCGGATCAGCCCTGCCCGTTTACCGCCAGCACATCCTCGACCGTGCGCAGGCCAGGTTTCGGCGCCGTGACCAGCACGGCCATGTTGCCGGGCAGGTGCTTGTTGTCGAGCATCTTCTCGTGGGCCAGCGGAATGTCCGCCCAGGTGAAGACTTCCGACATGCCGGGATCAATGCGGCGGTTGATGACGAGGTCATTGGCCTCGCTTGCCTGCTTGAGGTTCGCGAAGTGCGAGCCCTGCACGCGCTTCTGGCGCATCCAGAGGAAGCGCGCATCCATGGTCAGGTTGAAGCCGGACGTGCCGGCGCAGATCACGACCATGCCGCCGCGTTTCACGACGAAGACCGAAACCGGGAACGTGGCCTCGCCCGGGTGTTCGAACACCAGGTCGACGTCCTTCTTCCCGGTGATGTCCCAGATCGCCTTGCCGAACTTGCGGCTCTCTTTCATGTAATCGTTGAACTCGGGTCCGTTGACCTTCGGCAGCTGGCCCCAGCAGTTGAAGTCATTCCGGTTGATCACGCCCTTGGCGCCGAGCGAGAGCACATAGTCGCGCTTGTCCTCGGAGGAGACGACACCGATCGCGTTGGCCCCGGTCACCGCGCAGAGCTGCACGGCGAAGCTGCCAAGGCCGCCCGAGGCGCCCCACACCAGCACGTTGTCTGCGGGCGCCACGATATGCGGGCGGTGGCCGAACAGCATGCGGTAGGCGGTGGCGAGCGTCAGCGTGTAGCAGGCGGCCTCTTCCCAGGTCAGGTGTTTCGGACGCGGCATGCACTGGCGGGCCTGCACGCGGCAGAACTGCCCGAAGCTCCCGTCCGGTGTCTCATAGCCCCAGATGCGCTGGCTCGGCGAGTACATTGGGTCGCCGCCATTGCACTCCTCGTCGTCGCCGTCGTCCTGGTTGCAGTGGATCACCACTTCATCGCCCGGCTTGACGCGCTTCACGCGCTTGCCGACTGCCCAGACGATGCCGGAAGCATCCGAACCGGCGACGTGGAAAGGCTGCTTGTGGACATCGAACGGCGAAATCGGCTCCCCGAGCGCGGCCCAGATGCCGTTATAATTCACGCCCGCGGCCATCACGAGGACCAGCACTTCATCCGAATCGATCTCGGGCACCGGCACCTGCTCGACCAGCATCGCGGTGGATGGCCGGCCATGGCGCTCGCGCCGGATGGTCCAGGCGTGCATCAGTTTCGGAACGTGGAACTCGGGCGGGATCTCGCCAACGTCGTATATGTCTTTTGTGACTCGCCCTGCCGTTTTGGTGGCCATCACTTTCCTCCGTTATGATCTGTGCGCTGCCTGACACACTCGCGGTGTCTTCACAGCCCTGATTGGCGCGGGCACAGTGGCAAGTGTCATGCCGCAGTGCAAGAAAAATGTTGCGGCGCACAAACCCGTCCAGTTTCCGAGGCCTCCGCGCATGCCCGTTTGTCCCGTCG
The DNA here is from genome assembly GCA_041744775.1 of Hyphomonas sp. Lineage (GTDB taxonomy): Bacteria > Pseudomonadota > Alphaproteobacteria > Caulobacterales > Hyphomonadaceae > Hyphomonas. Next base: position 12,303 of record JBGTKE010000174.1, read on the forward strand.
TCCACCTGAATGGATCATTTTTGCCGCTCGGCGAAGCCCATATCTCGCCGCTGGACCGCGGATTCCTGTTCGCGCACGCCGCCTATGAAGTCACCGCCGTCTATGACGGCCGCTTCGTCGATCTGGACGGACATATCGCCCGGCTGAGCCGGACGCTCGACGGAATCGCGATTCCGAACCCGCATTCGGCGGCCGCCTGGGAAGCCCTGCATACAGAACTGATCGTACGCAACAAGCTCACGGAGGGTCTCGTCTATCTGGAAGTCACGGGCGGCGCCTATGACACGCGCGACTTCGCCGGGCCGGAAACCTTCGTGCCCACGGTGTTCGCCTATGCCGATACCAAGCCCCTGATCGGCGCAATCGCGCGGGACGGGATCAAGGCCGTGTTCCTGAACGATACACGCTGGAAATGCCGCGACATGAAAACCACGCAACTTCTATCCCAGGCGCTCGCCTACCGCACCGCGAAGGAACAGGGCGCCGAAACCGCCTTAATGGTCGAGGACGGCTTCGTCACCGAGGCCGCCTCCGCCAATGCCTGGATTGTCACGAAAGCCGGCGAGATCATCACCCGCGACCTCTCCCCCGCCATCCTGCCCGGCATCACCCGGGTCGGCGTCATGGCCCTGCGCGGGAAGGGCGACTTTACCATCACCGAGCGCGCCTTCACGCCGGACGAGACAGTAAATGCCGCCGAAGTCTTCACGACCTCCGCCGGCGCCATGATCGCTCCGGTCACGCATATCGACGGGCGCCCCATCGGCGACGGCAAGCCCGGCCCCGTCACCCGCAAGATCCAGCGGCTCTACTACGACGCGATGGGTGCAGACGTCTCGTCGGCCGCGCCCTGGGCCCTCGAGCGGGCTTGAATAACGGCCCGCGTTTTCATCGCCAGGATCATCGACGCCAGGGAAAGCGTGACCGCATTGGCGATGATGATCGGCAGCGCGTTCTCGAGTACGCCGTAAACCAGCCAGGCCGTCACCCCGAGCGTGAACAGGGCGTACATCGCCAGCGAAATGCCCTCGGTCTTGCCCGTGCGCAGCACGAGCCAGGCCTGCGGCACGAACGAGAGCGTGGTCAGGAAAGCGCCGATGAAGCCGAAAAGATCAGTCATTTGGGCGCGCTCCCGTTTGCCTGCGCAGGCAGGCTAGGGCGCTTCGACCGCCGCGTCACCGCGGATCGGTCTCTATGATTTCGCCTTCGAGGATGATCGTCTCGGCCGGCGCCTTGCGGGCCGGCGGCTCGCCGGGTTCGATGTTGACCGGGACCAGGCGCGCGCTCAGCGCATTGGCCAGCAGGGCGCCGCCTGACGACAGTCCGATGACGGCGAGGTCCGGCCAACCGAGGGAGCGGGAGAGCGCGGTGTCCCGGAACAGGGCCAGCACGCCGAGGGTAACCACGAACAAGCCCGTCAGCAGGCCGAACCGCACCGCCAGACCGGTCAACATGGTGGCGGCATTGGACGGGATCGCGACACCGAGCGCCTTGGCGAACCGGCGGCGCTCGAACAGGCTCACCGCCAGCATCGCCGCGGCGAGCGCGCCGATCGACAGCCAGCCGCGCTCGAGGATCGCCATCAGAAACGCACCTGCCGGGAAGGCCAGCAGGGAACCGGCCCGGAGCGAGATCGCAGTCTTCAGCGTGGCGACGGGGTCTTGATGGTGGCGGGGCACTTGTCGGGGTCCGGCAATGTCGAAATGATTGCCCAAGATGTCGTGGCTCGCCGCCTGCATTCAAGCGGCCTGGGGCACAGTTTTACCGGGCCTTGCCAGCAGGCAGGCGCTCGGCCATGTTGCGCCGCAACAATTCCAGGGAGGAAAACGGCCATGAGCCAGACGCGCGGGGACTACCAGCACGCACCTGACGAGCCGTGGATTTTCCGCACCTATGCTGGCCATTCGACCGCGACGAAGTCGAACGAACTGTACCGCCTGAACCTGTCCAAGGGCCAGACCGGCCTCTCCATCGCCTTCGACCTGCCCACCCAGACCGCCTATGACGCCGACCATACCCTGGCGCGCGGCGAAGTCGGCAAGGTCGGCGTGCCGGTCAAACATCTCGGCGACATGCGCCTCCTGTTCGACCAGCTGCCGCTGGAACAGATGAACACGTCGATGACGATAAACGCCCCGGCCGCCTGGATGCTGGCGCTGTATGTGGCGCTGGCGGACGAGCGCGGGGAGAGCCGCAAGAAGCTGCGCGGCACGACCCAGAACGATATCGTGAAAGAGTACCTTTC
>JBGTKE010000175.1:0-5537 GCA_041744775.1 Hyphomonas sp.
GGCGAAGTGCATGGGCCGGTGGATGAATCCCTGATGCCAGCCGTCACTGCACTCTCGGGCAGCGGCCCGGCCTATCTTTTCCTGCTGGCCGAGACGATGGCGGAGGCCGGTGAGTCTGAAGGCTTGCCGCGCGCGCTCGCCCAGCGCCTCGCCCGGCGCACGGTCTTAGGCGCCGCCGCGTTGATGGCGGCCAGCCCTGACGATCCAGAATCACTGCGCCGCGCGGTCACTTCCCCCGGCGGCACTACCCAGGCAGCCCTTGACATCCTCATGGACACGGGTGGGATGCCCCGGTTGCTTAGAGATGCCCTGCGCGCTGCTGCCGCCCGCGACCGGCAGCTGTCAAAAGAGGCTGACTGAACCTGGGAGGCCCGCTTTGGCGTCTGCTGAGAAGATCATAGAAAAGGGGCTGAAGGCCGCCCTTGAACTGGCCGCGACGCGCGCCTGGTCGGATATTCCGTTGGCGGACATTGCGGCAAAGGCGAAGCTGACGCTTGCGGATTTCCACGGCGTTACCGCCCGCGAAGATCTCGTGGAAACGCTGGACGCGCATTTCGACAAAGCGATGTCGGCCGAGGGCGTTCCGGACGAGGTCTCACCGCGCGAACGGCTGTTTGACGTCATCATGCTGCGCTTCGAGGCGATGGAACCTTACCGCGCAGGTATCACCGAGATCACAAAGTTTCGCGAATCTTCTCTTTTTCATCTCATGCGTCTGCCAAATCATCGCCATGCCAGCGCGGCGTGGGCATTGGCCTCGGCCGGTCTCGACCATGACGACGGCGCCCCCGCCAGCCTCAAGCGGATCGCCATCGCCTTCGTCATCGCGCAGGCCGAACGCGCCTGGCGCAAGGAAACCAGTGGCGATTTCGCCCTCACCATGGCCGCGCTCGACAAGGGCCTGCGCCGCGCGGAAGACCGCCTTGGCCAATTCCGGCGCTTCACCGGCCGCCGCAGCAAGGGGTCATCCCCGGCCGAAGAGACCTCGACATGAGCCGTCCCGGACTCGATACCCATCCGCTTGAACTGAAGGCGGACTGGTTCAACACGCTTTTCGCGGAAATCGGCATCGACGCCGAAGTACGCGGCTTTACCGCGAAGTCCATCGGCACCGGCCAGATCGGTGAGAATGTGCGCTTCGTGTTCGACTACGCGCGTGCCGGAGCAAATGCGCCGAAGACGCTGGTTGGCAAGTTTCCCTCCGCCAGCGAAGCCAGCATCATGACGGCGAAGCTCTTGAACCATTACAAGCGCGAAGTGATGTTCTATCGGACCTTCCCGAAAGTGGCGGGCCGCATCACGCCGGACGCACTGTACACGGACTATGACGAGGCCACCAACCGCTTCGCCCTGATCATGGAAGACATGGCGCCGTCCGAGCAGGGCGACCAGCTCAAAGGTTGCAGCGTCGAAGAGGCGAGGCTTGCGATGGAAGCCGCGGCTGTGCTGCATGCCGCCCACTGGGAAGATCCGGTGCTGGACGAGCATGACTGGTTGCAGGGTTCCGCCAAGGCGTCCCCGCCCGGCCTCAGCGCCGATATGGTGGCCGGGCTCTGGAGCGGCTTCAAGGACCGGTACGCCGCCAGCCTGAATGCGGACCTGATCGAAGTGGGCGACGCTTACGCTGCCAGCCTGCCGAAATGGGGTGAAGCGTACAAGGGTCCGTTTGCACTGACGCATTCGGATTACCGGCTCGACAACATGCTGTTCGGCAAGCCGGGCGCCAGGAAACCGCTCGCCGTCGTCGACTGGCAGACCGCCGGCAAGGGCGCGCCCGCCAATGACGTCTCCTATTTCATCGGGGCCGGCCTTACACGTGAGGAACGCCCCAAGCATGAGCAGGCCCTGCTGCGTCATTACCATGACTGCCTGAAGGCCGAAGGGATCACAAGCTACGGCTTCGATGATCTCTGCACGGACTATCGCTGGTTTGCCTTCTACGGCATTTCGGTCGCCTTCGCTGCGGCGATGCTGGTCAAGCAGACCGAACGCGGAGACGACATGTTCCTGACGATGCTGCGGCGTCACTCGGCGCAGGTGCGGGACAATAACAGCCTGGAGCTCCTGAAGACGCTGGCCTGATCCATCCCTCGGGCCATCATTGCGGTCGTGCGCGCAGCCTAGCGCAGGCGCGCTGCGATGAGCCCGGCGGCCGCTTCTACCGAAACCTTTTCTGTATCGATCACGATATCTGCTTCCGGCATCGCCTGTTCGCACGCCTCGAACTCCGCCTGCAGCCGCGCCAGAAGCGCCGCATCCCGCAGCTTGCCGAACCTTGCCCGGTCTTCGTTCGCGATTCGCGCCGTCTGTCCGCCGGCGGAAAGTTTGAGATGTACCAGGAGCACCTCGCCGCCCGCGCTGCGTACGAAATCGACAACGCGCTGCGCAAATTCCGGCGAAACGGAGCCCTCGGGCTGGAAGGTGAAGATCAGCGACCGGTCCTCGGCCACCGCCGCGTCGAACACGTCCATCCAGAACTGTTCGCGCAGCCGTACGAAGGAGGGTGACCCGAACGGAAAGACCGAGGCCACCGTGTCGACAACGAGGTGATTGTGGAACAGCGCCAGTCCCGTCATCTCGGCTACGCGCGCCGACACCGTGAACTTCCCCGCCGCTGGCGGCCCATAGACGAAGACGAGTTTCATCGCGGGCCTATTCGAATGGATTGCCCGCCTTCGCGGCGTCATACTCGAGGTTGCCGAACCGCGTGACGCGTGCATCGAAAGCGAGCTTCACCGTGCCGATCGGGCCGTGGCGTTGCTTGGACACGATCACTTCCGCCGTGCCGAACACCTGATCCATGCGCGCACGCCAGGCTTTCCACTTGTCGTTCGAGGACGGATCATTCGGGTCGGCCGGGGGCTCCGTGCGCGAGAGGTAATATTCTTCCCGGAACACGAACATCACGATGTCGGCGTCCTGCTCAATCGAGCCCGACTCGCGCAGGTCCGACAGTTGCGGCCGTTTGTCTTCGCGTTGCTCCACCGCGCGCGACAGCTGAGACAGCGCCATCACCGGCACGTTCAGATCCTTCGCCAGCGCCTTCAGCGCCGTGGTGATCTGCGTCACTTCCTGCACCCGGTTGGTGTTCGAGTTCGACGCCGTGGTGATCAGCTGCAGGTAGTCGATCACGATCAGGTCCACCCCCACGGACCGGCGCAGGCGCCGCGCGCGGGCCGTCAGCTCGCCGATCGAAATGCCGCCAGTATCGTCGATATACAGCGGCAGGTTCTGCATCTCGGCGGTTGCCTCCGAGAGGCGCTCGAAGTCGGCTTTCGACAGCTTGCCCTGCCGGATATCATGCGAGCTGATGCCGGTGCGCTCGGCGAGGATACGCGTCGCCAGTTGTTCGCTCGACATCTCCAGCGAGAAGAAGGCGACGATGCCGCCATCCAGTGTCCGGTGCGAACCGTCTTCGAGCGTTTCGTACCGGTAAGCACTCGCGACGTTGTAGGCGATGTTGGTCGCCAGCGATGTCTTGCCCATCGAGGGGCGCCCGGCGAGTATCAGCAAGTCGGAACGGTGGAAGCCGCCCAGCTGTTCATCCAGGTCTCGCAGCGCGGTGGGAATGCCCGCAATCTTGCCGCCGCGCTTGAACGCCGCTTCGGCGGTCACCAGCGACTCGGCCAGCGCTTCGGCGAAGCTCGAGAAGCCGCGCTCCGAACTGCCGCGTTCGGCGAGTTCGAACAGCGCGCGCTCGGCCTTGTTGATCAGCGTCGAGCCGGTGTCCTCATCCTCCGGTACGAGCGACTGCGCCTGGATGCCCGCGCCGACACGGATCAATTCACGCCGGATCGCGAGGTCGCGGATGATCCGGGCATAGTCCTTCACCTCGGGCCCGAAGGCGGCCGCGTCCAGCAGGTCGACGAGGTATTTGCCGCCGCCGATCTCGGTGAGCTTTTCCTTCTGCTCGAAATGCTCGCGCAGCGTCACACCGTCCGCGACCCGGCCGGTCTGGATCATGTTGGAGGCGACTTCATAGAGCAGGTTATGGGCCGGGGCGTAGAAGTCGACCGGGCGCAGGATGTCGGCGATATACTGGTAGACATTGTTGTCAAACAGGATCGCGCCCAGCACGGCGGCTTCGGCGGCGAGGTTGTGCGGCGAGACAACGGGCGTGTGCGAGGTCGTTTGCTGGTTCATGCGCGCATGTTAACCCAAGCCGGGAATGAAGGCTTGGGGGCGGCCTCATTTTTGGGGAACGACTCACAAGAAAAAAGCCGCGGCTGTGGAAAGCCGCGGCTCTTGTTGGGTGTCCGTGAGGACGAGGCCTTACTCGTCATCGCCGGCCGGGCCGCGCTCTGCGGCGGCTTCGGCCAGTTCACCGGCCTGTTCGGCGGCGAAGGCAGCGTTGGCAGCCTGCAGAGCCTCGGCGATGTTCTCGCCTTTCGCCTGACGTTCGGCTTCTTCGTTCGACCGGGCCACGTTGACCTGGACCTTCACGGCGACTTCGGCGTGCAGGCGGACCGAAACGTCGAACAGGCCGATCGACTTGATCGGCTTGTCGAGGCGCACGCCATTGCGCGGGACCTTGTGGCCAGCGGCTTCAGCGGCGTCCGCGACATCGCGGGCAGATACCGATCCGTAGAGCTGGCCGGTTTCGCCGGCCTGCCGGATCAGGATGAAGACGGCGCCTTCAAGCTTTTCGGCATCGGTTTTCGCCGCGTCGCGAGCAGCGGCGTTGCGGGCTTCGATCGCTTCACGCTCGTTCTCGAAGCGCTTGCGGTTGCGGTCGTTGGCGAGCAGTGCCTTGCCTTGCGGGATCAGGAAGTTGCGACCGAAACCGTTCTTGACGCGGACTTCGTCGCCGATCTTGCCGAGCCGTTCGATGCGCTCAAGGAGGATGACTTGCATGGTTATCTCTCCTTACTTCACTTCAAACGGGATGAGCGCCAGCATGCGGGCGCGCTTGATCGCCTGGGCCAGCTTGCGCTGGTTCTTCAGGTTCACGGCAGTGATGCGGCTCGGCACGATTTTCCCTTTTTCAGAGATATAGCGTTGCAGCATCTTGACGTCTTTGTAGTCGATTTCCTGCGCGTGCTCACCGGTGAACGGGTCCACCTTGCGGCGGCGTCCGAACGGACGGCGGGCCGGAATGTTCGTGATGTTGATTTTCTGTGCCATCGGATCTGTTCCTTTCCCTTAGTCGCGCGGACGGCGCTCTTTACGCGACAGAACCGGTGACGGCTCGTCGGTAAGTGTTTCGACGCGGACGGTCAGGTAGCGCATTACGTCTTCCGAGAGGCGCTGGCGGCGTTCAAGTTCGTGGATCGCAACGGCCGGCCCATCGATGTTGATGAGCGAGTAGTGACCCTTGCGTTGTTTCTTGATCGGGTAGGCGAGGCTGCGAAGGCCCCAGTATTCGGTCTTGCCGACGGTTGCGCCTTTTTCCTTGAGGAAAGCGCCCATTTCTTCGATGAACGTATCCACCTGGGCAGGCGAAATGTCAGGTCGTGTGATCACGACGTGTTCGTACAGTGCCATGTTTTCATTCCCAAATTCGAAGATGCGGCGCTGGAGGGCGGGAGACCCTTACC
>JBGTKE010000176.1:0-1789 GCA_041744775.1 Hyphomonas sp.
AGGCGGGGCAGCGGCGCGGCGCCCGGGCGGCGGGCCGAGGCGAGCCGGTCCGGATCCTTGCGGAAGTGGATGAGGCCGCACCACGGAGAGCGCCAGTCAACCGTCGGCGTGACCGGCACCGGCACGCTGTTGATGCGCACCGAGTCGATGCGCCATTCCGGCTTGCCGTAATAGCGTGTGGCGCTTTCGAACACGTCGGCCATGGCAGACAGCGAGCGTCCGTAACTGGTCTGGCCGATGGGATTGAACGGCGAGGCGAGCGCGGCGCGGCCCGTGCGGGCCGCAAAGCGCATCGGCGCCATCGCCACCCGGTTCATCTCGACAAGGGAATAGAGCATCGCTTGGTCAACCCTTCATGTTGCAGTGCAGCGTAAGCCGGAGATTACGATCCTGCAATGGACCTCGCCATTCGCGCGCATTTTTCAAAGGTTAACGCAAGTTATTGAAAAACTGCTAATTTTCGGCTGGCGGGGGAACATGTCGCTCAGGTCTTACTGTTAAAACCTGAGCCGCTCGGCGATACGGGAAGGATTTTGCATGTTCCTGAGCTGCCAACCGAACCCGCATGATGGCGGCCGTATGACCCGGGTGCTGGTGTTTGAGAAGACGCCCGGCACCCATTTCGCCATCGACGCCGAGGCGTTGCACCGCCAGCCGGAACTGCTGAAACCCTTCGGCCGCAGGCTGGACGTGCGGATGCGCGTGCTCGACGCGCTCGCCTATCTGGCCGTCCTGGTCGGCGTCCTCGCCGCCCTGCCGGTTGGCTGGTGGACCGCCGGCGCCGGCCTGCTGATCTGTGTGCTGATGCTCGCCGCGAACCGCAAGACGGCTGGCCGGCTGGCGCGCGCGGCAACCGAGCGATCCACCGAAAGCTTCCGCCAGCTCCACGAGATGGGCTGTCTCTGGCTGGTCAAGGACTAGAAGCCAAATAGGCCGAGCACAGCGGCAATCAGGGCTGCGGCCGTGAAGGTCAGCGACAGGGCGACCGATGTGCCCCGCTGCTCCTTGCGCCGCGTACGCACGCCGGGGGCGTTCTTGCCCTCCTTGGGTGCCAGCAACATCCGGGTCGCATAGAACCCGAAGGCGGCCACCAGCGCCACGATCCCGGCAATCAGGCTGCTCCCGAAGAGAAACAGACCGCCCGCCATTGCCATCAGGAAGCCGAGCTGCGGGCTGGTCCGGTGGATCAGCTCGCGGACATGCCCGTCGGCCCGCGCGCCGGTCAGCTTGTCGAAGCTGCAATTGGGCGAAACGATCGAAGCGACCCAGGAGGCCCCGACCGCCAGCGCGCAGGTCATCAGGCCGAGATTGTTCAGGAGGGTCTGCAGATTGCCGAGCATGACGCGAGTTTATCGGCGGATTCGGGCCACCGCGGGAAGAGGCTAAAACAGGGGGCAGAGGCGAGGGCCTCCAAAATCCTGGAGTCGCCGCGCGCGCGAGAGCGTTGGCGGTTGCCAAGAGCCTGTGCAATCTGGGCTCCAGGAGGCCGCAGCAAGGCAATGGGTTACCGGTTCACGGCAAACGCCACGACGATGACGGAGAGCGTCCGTCAGATCGCGGCGTCGGAATTCGACCATGTCCGCCGCACACTCGCCGACAAGGCCCTGCCGCTCGACCGCAAGGTTCATGAGTGCCGCAAGAGCACCAAGCGCCTGCGCGCGCTGATCCGGCTTGTCGCGCCGGTCCTGCCCGAGGCGCGCAGCGAGATTGACGCGCTGAGCGATGCGGCGGGACGGCTCTCGGCCATGCGCGACAAGGGCGCGGTGCTCGAAACCCTGTCCGGCGCCGG
>JBGTKE010000177.1:0-5867 GCA_041744775.1 Hyphomonas sp.
CCGGCCATGAAGTCCGTCTGCCGATCTTCAGTACCGAGACGATGGCGCCGAAGGCCCACCACGCCGCCAAGTCGAGCGCTGAGGACAAGGCCTTCCTCAAATCGCTGATCATCTACGAAGACGATGACATGATGGCGCTGAACAAGCCCGCCGGCATCGCGGTGCAGGGCGGCTCGGGCCAGGGCCGGCATATCGACGGCCTGCTGATGGGCACGTACGGCGAGGATGAGCACCGCCCGGTCCTCGTCCACCGGCTCGACAAGGAAACCTCCGGCGTTCTGCTGATCGCCAAGCATCCGCGCGCCGCCCAACAGCTCGCCGACATGTTCCGCGGCCGCGAGATGGACAAGGTCTATTGGGCCGTCACGGTCGGGGTACCCAATCCGCCGATGGGCCAGATCCGCTGCTGGATGATCAAGGGCATTCCGGATGCGGACGAACCCTCTGGTTACCGTCCCTATGATCCGAAATCCACGGCCAAGCGCCGCGATGTCGACCGTGAACGGATGATCCGCTCCGCGCAGGGCGTCGAAGGCGCCCGCCACGCGATCACCGACTATACCGTCATCTCCCAGGCCGGCGGCAAGGCCGCCTGGGTCGCGATGCGCCCCGAAACCGGCCGCATGCACCAGCTGCGCTTCCATATGCTGGAGATGAACACGTCCATCCTCGGTGACTACAAATACCAGTCGCGCCGCGAAGTGCCGCAAGGCCTCGCCGAGGGCATGCACCTGCACGCCCGCGCGCTGATCATCCCGCGCGAACGCGGCAAGCCGACGGTCATCATCGCGCCCCTGCCGCCGCACATGGTCGAAACTTTCGCCACGCTCGGCTTCCTCGAACAGGAAGCGGGGAAAGACCCGCTGGCGCCGTTCAACTGATGCCGGACCTTCGCCTCGCCATATGGGACGTGGACGGCACGCTCGTCGACTCCCGCGCCGTCATCCAGGCCTGCATGGAAGCCGCCTTCCGCGAGACAGGTCTTCCGCCGCCGGATTATGATGCGACCCGCCGCGTCATCGGGCTGGACCTCGCTGTGGCGCTCGCCATCCTGGCCCCGCCGGACATCGGGCGCGGCCGTCTCGACATGCTGACGTCGAACTATCGTAACGCCTTCACCCTTCAGCGCGCGGCCCCCGGCCATCATGAGCCGATGTACGACGGCGCCTTGGAGGTGCTTGACCGGCTGAAACAGGATGGCTGGCTGCTCGCCATCGCCACCGGCAAGACGCACCGGGGCCTCGACGGCCTGTTCGCCAAGCACGACATCAGGTCCTATTTCGACACCGTCTGGTGCGCCGATGACGGCCCCGGCAAGCCGCATCCCTTCATGGTCGAGCAGGCCATGCGCGCCCTTGACTGCGCCCCCGCCCAGTCGCTGATGATCGGCGATGCCATCCACGACATCGCCATGGGCCGCGCCGCCGGCGTGCGCTCATTGGGCGTCAGTTGGGGGTTCGGCCGCGCCGACGAACTGGACGAGGCCGGCGCCGACGAGGTGCATCATGAGTTCCTTACACTGACGGACAGCCTGCTGGCCTTTGCGCCCACCTGAACCGGGGCCCTGTCATCCCGGACAAGGCGCAAAGCGCCGCCGATCCGGGACCTTCTCTCCGCTATTACCTCACAAAGGTCCCGGCTCACGCGCTGCGCGCTGGCCGGGATGACAGGTTCTGCAGCTACCCCGCCAGCCCCCGAAACCAGCGTCCGATCGCACGCGCTTCCTCGCGCTTCGCCTCCGTCGCCGCCGCAGCCTCTTCATCCTCGCCCCAGCGCGCGGTCTGCCAGGCCTCGTCCAGCTTCGACATCTCGAACGCTTCCTCCGCCGGCAGAACACCTTCGCACACTGCCATCGCCAGCAGCGCCGAGCCATACAGCGAACAGGCATAGACCAGCCCGGTCAGCCGGAAATCGTCGAGCGACAGCGCATAGTCCCGCGCCGCGTCCAGCGAGGCGTCCGGCTGCGGCACCGCACGCACACCTTCGGTCGTCACCAGGATCACGCCCAGCGTATCGGCCGCCCAGTCGCGCACCGGCGCCCAGTGGCCTTCTTCGAGCGCGATCAGGTCTTCCGGCTCTTCGGCAATGTGGCAGATCAGTTCGGTCTCGCAGAAGCGCGCCAGCTCGTCGGCCATCGCATCGCGCGCCTCGGGCGTCCGGTCGATGGCGACGTTTGCGAGGCGCGTCAGGTGCAGATTCAGGAGATCGATATGCTCCGCCTGCGCCTCCCACTCGGCGGCGACGGCCTCCGCCAATCCGCGGGCCGGGAAGGCCAGCGCGGCCCGGGCCGGCGTCTTGATCGTGCGCCCGTCGAGTGCAACGGTCCAGGCCTCGCCCAGCCTCTCGGCGGCGGCGGTCTTGTAGAAACGTTTGGGCCGGGGATCTGTCATCCGCCCCGCTTACGCCGGAGCGGTTGCCGCGCCAAGCCTCAGCTTGCGCTGGGCGTCAGCCGCATCAGGTCGACGATCACCCGCGTCTCGGGGTCGACCAGCGCCAGCGTCTGGCCGAAACGCACGGTGCGCAGGGAAGGATCCTTGAGGTCGGTCTCCACGATCACGCGGAACTCGGCCGCCACCAGCGGTACATCCGCCGGCACGACCGCGCCGGGATGAATCCGCGCTTCCAGCGGCGAGGGCGCAAAGCACACTTTCTGGCGTTCGAGGCCCACCGCGCAAGGCTCGCCGTCCAGCATGAAGTCCAGATCAAAGGCGGCATGGTCCGCGGCCGTGAACGCGCGCACGGCGACGATATTGAGCGCTTCGGCATCGGCCTGTGTGGGCCGGGTCGCCATGAACGCGCCCAGCGCAAACAGCGCTACGCCGGCAAAGGCCATTTCCATTTTGAGGGTCTGCATCGGCTGCGGCCTCCGCGCTTTCTTGGTTGATCAGGGTCGTCCGGATAGGCGCACGGTTGCACCCGCCCTGACTAAGGAAGGGTAAACGTTCGCCCCAGCACAGCCCCATGCCCATCATGTGCCGCCCTCATTTAGCTACAACGCATTACATTGGAAAAAGTTCCATGGTGTGGAGATCGGCATACTTCGCCAATTTCCTGACTCGGATGAAATCCCGCCGCCGCTTGCCGGTCAGAACTGGAAGTAGATGAATGGCCGGTAGCCCAGCGGCACGAAGGCCAGCGCCGCGGCGGCCAATGCGCCGGTAGTGAGCGCGAACGTGTTCGGCGGCAGCGCGGCGATCCGCTCGCCGAGCTTCACCTTGTTGGCGATCACGTGCAGGCCCCCGAGGCCGAAGATCAGCGGCCAGACGATGGGCGGCAGTTCGGCGGTGCCAGCCGATTGCCAGCTCAGGTAGACCTGCGCGATCTCCAGCGATTCCGGCAATGTTCGTGCCCGGAAGAAAATCCAGGCGAGGTGGACCCAGTAGAAGGTCAGCGCCGCGCCGAGGACGCCTCCGGCCCAGCCCATCGCGGGCACGCGGGTGCAGACGAGCTGGTTCCAGGCCCGCTCCACCATCAGCGCGAGGCCGTGCAGGAAGCCCCAGATCACGAAGTTGAACGAAGCACCGTGCCAGAGGCCGCCCAGCACCATCGTGGTCATCAGGTTCACGTCGCGGCGCAGGTTGCCGTGGCGGTTTCCGCCCAGCGGAATATAGAGATAATCGCGCAGCCAGCTCGACAGCGAAATGTGCCAGCGGCGCCAGAAATCCTGGATATTGGCCGAGAGGTAGGGCGAGTTGAAGTTCGCCATGAACCGGTAGCCGAGCAGGCCCGCGCAGGCGATTGCCATGTCCGAATAGCCGGAGAAGTCGCAATAGATCTGCGTGCCATAGAGCAGCACGCCGGCCACCACACTGGCCGCCGTATAGCCGCCGGGATCGTTGAAGATCAGGTCCACATAGGGCGCGATATTGTCCGAGATGCAGGCCTTCTTGAAGAAGCCGACGAGGAACAAGGCCGTGCAGGCGCGCACGTCCACATCGGCCCAGCGCCGGGCCGTGTCCATCTGCGGAATGAATTCCGACGCGCGCACGATCGGTCCCGCCACCAGCTGCGGGAAGAAGGCGATGTAGAAGGCCACGTCGAGAAAGTCGCGCCGCGCGCCGATCGCGCCGCGGTGCACGTCCACCATGTAGCTGATGGCCTGGAAGGTGTAGAAACTGATGCCGACCGGCAGGATCAGGTTCAGCGTCACATGGCCCGGAGTAACGCCCATCAGGCCGGCGAAGTCGACGAAAGTATCGGCGAAGAAGTTGAAATATTTGAACACGCCGAGCACGCTCAGCGCCGCGGTCACGCCGAGGCCCAGCGCCCATTTGCGCGCCTTCGCGCCCGGCGGGTACCGGTCGGCGGCGGCGCCGACCAGCCAGCTGATGACGGTGATCAGCAGGATCAGGCCGAGAAAGCGCCAGTCCCACACGCCGTAGAAGACATAAGATGCCGCCGTGAGGAGGCGTTTGCGCCATTGATTGCTACGCAGGGTCCAGGCGAGGGCGAAGACGACGGCGAAGAAGACGAAGAAGCGAAGCTCAACGAACAACATAGGCCGTCTCCCCCTCGGTGCCCGTCCGGATGGTGCAGAGGTCAGCCCCGATATGCGCGCTCAGGCGCTCGGCGCCTTCCGGCAGCAGGTGGCTGAAATCATGCCACACGTCTCGCTCAAAAAGGTCCGGATACTGATCGGGCCGGTTATAGTTCAGCACGGTGAGTGCCGGGTCCACCGCGCGGACCGCCTCGCCGACGCGGGGCGTCCGGTCCAGTTCCACAAGGTCCGGCGACACATAGAAAGCTGCGTCCACTCCGCGCGCCGTGATCGCGCGCAGTCGCTCGGCGATATAGGCCGCGCGGGCTTCCACCGCCTCGTCACTCGGCGCCCCGTAACGGCCAAGCGCACGGCCGAAACCGTCCTCGTCATTCAGGAAGTCCTCCCGGCGGGCCACGATATTGTCGGTCAGGACCGAGCCAAGCGGCTCATAACCGCGCCGCGACAGGTCCAACGGCTCGGCCGCTGGGGGCTCCGCAGGCGGAAAGGCGAGGCTCGCGCCGAGGCCAGCACCCGACAGGTCAAACGCCGCGCCGTAGGTGAAGATCCCGGTACGGAAGATCCGCTTGGGCAGGGATTCCGGATAGCTCTCGATATTCGCCAGCGCGCCGCCCCAATAGGCCGGGGCGTGGAACCAGCGGGCGCGTTGGTTGGTCGCGTCGTCCATCGTCCGTGGCTGCGGCAGTGGGTCTTCCAGCACCAGGGTGCGCACTTCGGCGCCCGGAGCAGAGAGAATTTCGTCCACCACCCAGTCGAGTTCCGCGCCGGTCAGGCCGAAGACGCCGAAGTTGAAGGCACGTACATCCGGGCAGCCCGCTGCGGCTGCTGAGGCGTCCACGCGTTCGGGGTCGATATGATAGAAGGTGCGCGAGGTGCCGACGAAGACCGTGTTATAATCTGCGGCAGTTACTTTCCAGGCGTCCAGCTTGTCGCCGAGCACGGCCATCTGGGGCATCTGCGTGACCGCCCGCAGCGCCTGCGACAGGATCGCGGCGCATATGGTAAATGCGCCGGCAAACAGGACGGCGGGCAGGTAGCGGAGCGGGGACGTCATGTTCACCCCGATGCAGGTTGCATACCATCCTTAAAGGCGCGTTCACTCCGCCGGCTGGAGCGCCACGACCTTGTAATTTTCGGCCTTCAGGGCCTCCAGCAGCAGGCGGGTCCGCTTGTCGGAAGACCGGTAGGGATCGTGCAGAAGGATGATCCCGCGCCGCCCCCGGGCTTCCAGTCCGGCCATCACCCGGCCGATGGAGTCCTCCGGCGACTGGTCCAGCCAGTCGGCCCCGTCGACCGTCACGGTAACATCAAGATAACCGGCCTGCCACACCGCTTCGGACAGCTCCGGCGAGGTGTCGATGAACGGGAA
>JBGTKE010000178.1:0-2878 GCA_041744775.1 Hyphomonas sp.
CAGTCGTTCGAGTTCATCCTCTGGCTCAAGGCGCCCGAGGCGAACTGGGCGAAGATCAAGGCACTGGTGGACCGGGTGCATCCTTATGACGTGCCGGCGATTGTCGCAGTGCCGCTGACGCATGTCAGCGATGCCTACGCCGCCTGGGCGCTTGAGAATACGGACGTCTGAGATGGGCCGCACACGGATTGAAGCGGCCTTCGCGAAGGCGCGCGGCGAGCACCGCGCCGTGCTGGTGGCCTACCTGATGGCGGGCGACCCCGACCTCGAGACGAGCTATGCCTCGCTCTGCGCTCTGCGGGACAATGGCGCCGACATCATCGAGCTTGGCGCGCCGTTCACCGATCCGATGGCGGACGGTGCGGCGATCCAAAAGGCCGGCCTGCGGGCGCTGGCGGGCGGCACGAAGCTGAGCGACGTGATCGAGTTGGCGGCACGGTTCCGGAAAAGCGACCAGACGACGCCGCTGATCCTGATGGGATATGCCAATCCGGTCCATTCGATGGGCTATGACGTGTTCGGAGAAGCGGCCGCCAAGGCCGGGATCGACGGCTCGATCATCGTCGACCTGCCGCCCGAGGAAGACGCGCCGCTGCGGGAAATCTACGCCCGGCACGGGCTGTCGGTGATCCGGCTGGCGACGCCGACGACCAACGAAGCGCGCGCCGCGAAGGTTTCCGAGGTGGCTTCGGGCTTCATTTATTTCGTGGCCGTGACGGGCGTTACCGGGGCCGGAAGCGCGGATCCTGCTGCGATTGCAGGGCAAGTGGCGATGGTGAAGAGAGTCTCCGGACTACCGGTTTGTGTCGGTTTCGGTGTAAAAAGTGGTGCACAGGCTGCGGAAATGGCTAAAATCGCGGATGGGGTGGTCGTTGGTTCGGCTTTTGTGGAAAAGGCGGGCGATGCACAGGCAAGTGGCCGGTTCGAAACAGCGGCGCCCGCGATGGGCGCTCTGGCGCGCGAGCTGCGGGCTGCCATCGAGACTGTCCGCAAAGCCTGACTCGGCCGCTTATTCGGGAGTTCCTGACTCATGAACTGGATCAACAAGGTCACGCCGCCGGGCCTCAAGACGATGATGTCGAAGAAGGACACACCGGACGACCTGTGGGTCAAATGTCCGGTCTCCGGAGAGCTGATCTACAAGAGCGATCTGGAAGCGACCTGGAACGTGACGCCGGCGGGCGCGCATCTGCGGATCTCGCCGCGCACCCGGTTTCGTCTCCTGTTTGACGATGAGCGCTGGGAGCCCGTGTCGCTGCCGCCGGTGCCGCTCGACCCGCTGAAGTTCAAGGATGACAAACCCTATCCGGCGCGCCTCAAAGCGGCGAAGGCGAAGGTCGCCGCGCGCGACCTGAAGGAGACCGAAGAGGGCGGGGCGCCGCTGTTGCAGGAAGACTGCATGGTGGCGGCCTATGGCAAGATCGGCGGCGTGCCGGCGGTCGTGCTGGTACAGGATTTCGATTTCATGGGCGGCTCGCTCGGCATGGCGGCGGGCGAGGCTTTCATCACGGCGGCGCAGCTGGCACTGGCGCGCAAGTCATCCTTCGTGGTGTGTACCGCATCCGGCGGCGCGCGGATGCAGGAGGGCACGCTGAGCCTGATGCAGATGCCGCGCACGACGCTGGCGATCAATGATCTCGCCGAGGCGAAGCTGCCCTATGTGGTGGTGCTGACGGACCCGACGTCCGGGGGCGTCTCGGCGTCCTATGCGATGCTGGGCGATGTGCATATTGCCGAGCCGGGCGCGATGATCGCCTTCTCCGGCCCGCGCGTGATCGAGCAGACGATCCGCGAGAGCCTGCCGAAAGGCTTCCAGCGTTCGGAATTCCTGCGCGAGAAGGGCCAGGTCGATATCGTCTGTGACCGGAGGAACCTGAAGGCGACGATCTCGCGCGTGCTGTCGCACCTGTTGCCGCTGTCGCGCCGCCGGGAAGACCGGTCGAACGTTTCCCTGACGGCGCCGAAGACGCATGCCGACAAGCCGCCCCAGCCGAAGGGCGCCGCTGATTGACCGGTAACAGCCCGGCGCTCGAAGCCGCGCTGAAGCGGTTCGAGGGCCTCTATCCTGATGTCATCGAGCTCTCGCTCGGGCGCGTGCTTGTGGCGCTCGAAGCGCTCGGCCGTCCGCAGGACCGGTTGCCGCCGGTGATCCATGTGGCGGGCACCAACGGGAAGGGATCGACCTGCGCCTTCATGCGCGCGATGGCCGAAGAGGCCGGTCTGTCCGTACACGTCTTCACCTCGCCGCATCTGGTACGCTTCAACGAGCGGATCCGGCTGGCCGGCGATCTGGTCGATGACGCGCTCCTGATCGGCTGGCTGGACCGGACGTTCGCGGCAATCGGCGCCGGCCAGATCACGCATTTCGAGGCGACCACGGCGGCGGCGATCCTCGCCTTTTCCGAAGTGCCGGCGGACCTGCTGATCCTCGAGGTCGGCCTCGGCGGGCGATATGATGCGACGAACGTGATCGATGCGCCGGCCCTGTCGGTGATCACGCCGGTGGATTTTGATCACAAGGCATTCCTCGGCTCGGACCTGCGCTCGATCGCGGGCGAGAAGGCGGGCATCATCAAGAAGGGGCGGCCGGTCCTCTCGGCGATCCAGCGCAAGGTCTGCGACGATGTCATCGCGAAGAAGGCGGCGGCCGAGGGCGCGCCGCTCTACCGGCTGAAGACGCATTTTGTCGATGCGATGCCGCAGGACTTGGCGTTGATCGGCGAGCACCAGCGCTCGAACGCGGCGCTGGCGGCGATGGCGATGCAGCTGTTCGGCAATTCCGTCCGTGTACCGCAGGAGGCGATCTTTCGCGGCGCGCGCCGGGCGGTGTGGCCGGCCCGGATGCAGCGCCTGAAACCGGGACCAGTGACGGCAATGG